>JARGOJ010000012.1:6194-21512 GCA_029210225.1 Planctomycetota bacterium | reverse complement strand
TATTGAACGCTTCGAGGTCGATTTCAAAGAGTACTCCATCCTCGCGGTTTTTCAGGGCTCTGGAACCAATCAGATTCCCTATTCTGAATTGAGCTTTAGAAGAATTGACGATGCCGTTCGCGCACGACTGAAACTCAAGACCTTCCAATCGTTTTCTAAGACAAGCAATGTCTCGGTCTATGCCTTAGCAATCATTGAAAAAACAGACGATGAAATTATTGTTGAGGTTGGTTATACGGAAGGGCCTTCAGGGGAGAATGTGCTCTGGCAAAAGGTCCCTGTCAAATCACTGAAAGACTAAGACAGGATCTCTCGGGCCTTCATCGGGTGATCGGTAATGATTCCAGAGACTCCAATGTTCTTCAACCTCAACACCGATTCCCGAAACGCCTCAGACTCTTCTGGCTTCTCATGACCCTTTAGCAAATTGCGATGGTCTGTGAGCCACGGCAAGAGACGATAGCCTTGAGCGTGGCGCAATTCCACCCGCTCCTTATCGACGACAAAGTGCTCGGTCATCAGAACATCCGGGCGGCTCTTCTCGCTCATAGGGAGCTTGAACATGAGCTTCTTCCACAGCGCCCGGGACATGGCGCTGTGCTCAGAGTAACTCTCAACAATCTGAGAACGAAAGTAACTGTCATCGCTGTCTTTTAAAGCGACTAAAACCACAGGGTGAAAGGACGCCAATAAGAGGCGGTTCTTCGCGTAACTATCTGATTTAACAACTTCTAAAACCGCCTTCGCCAATTGCCGCGCTCGAGTCCATTGAAAGATCTCACGTATTTTAATTTCAACGATAACCGGGACCTCTGCTCTCAGCTCTTCAAGCACTTCGTTCAATGTCGGAATGACCGTCCCGGTCTCTTTGAATTTCGCCGCCTTTATGGCGTCATAACTCAGGTCTTGAATGCGACCAAGAAGCGCCTCGGGCCTTTCCAGGTCTTCACTCTCTTCTATTCGTTCGTCGTGAAAGAGTAGCAATTCTCCAGAGGCGCAAAGGGTCACATCTAATTCAATAGCGAAGCCCTGATCTCTCGCTGCCTGAAACGCTTCCATGGAATTCTCAGCGTGTCCAGTCTCATGGAGGCCCCTGTGAGCAAAGAGGGGAAAGGCGCCCCCGAAGAACTCGTCGACTCGGCATTCCATTGTTTCACCCATTGTCAACGCTCGTCTCTCTTCCAGTCTCTGTGACATAAACTCTAATGAAACCGACTAATACGTAGGAAACAGCCCCCAGGCTCAGGCCCGCAACGACATCAAGCGTGACGTGCTGCTTCGTCACAAGGGTCGAGAAGGCAATGGCCCCAGCCCAAAGACCTGCACCAACGCGAAATGACCATCCCCGGGAAGAGATGGCAAACGCTCCCAGCAAAGCCAGGCAACAATGAAGGGATGGAAAACAATTACTTGGCTTGTCAATACTATAGAGAGAGCGCCAAAGCCAGGCCGTCGGTCCATCGCCCAGTACTTCCTGGCGCGCCATTTCTGTCGGATACACCGAGAATATAATGAATGCCAGAACTGTACTGAGAAGAATGCTGTAACATACCCTGTCAAGGCGCCGGCTATCCCTTGTAAACCATAGGCTTGCCCCCATGAACAGGAACTGCGAATTGTACAGCCAAACGCTCCAAGGCACAAAGGGCAGCTCGTCATCCAAAGCAATCTTTGGCGGCCGGACTGGATCTTGAAACAAATTGAACTGCGCCCCGACGTAAAAGATGCAAAAGATCACGTAGCCAATGCTCAGCGCTCGAAGCTTGTTCCCGTCGTGAATTCTAGGAAGCATGAGCGACCCGAGTCTCCTTATTATTCTTAGTCACAGCCAATTCCGTGCGGTAGTCTGCCAATTGTTTTCTCACTCGCGACAGCTCAAGATCGTACCTGTTTATCAAGACTAAAAAGGCCATTCGATTGAGGCTCGTATAGGCGCGCCAAGAGAATATGGAGTCTCTAGTATCAATGGGCGTCGACTCATACAGGGCGTGACCAAGAAGCCCCGTGCTCTGTGTAATCGGCCAAAACAAAAGAATCCATAGCTGTCCAGTGAACAAGGCTAAGGCCGGAACAAGATACATCAGAAAGACCGCGAAGCAATGAAGCCAAACATTCGCCTTGTTTTGGTGCTTCAATAAGAAGACATCCCAATAATCAGTGAATGGATGATCCTCTAAGTCAGCGCTGAGTCTGTTCCGAAAACGCTCTAAGGCTTCTCCCTGGTCTTTAGTAAATCCCACTGGCTTCAGTAATCGGCCCAATGTCTCCCGTCCCAATACTGCTAACGGCTCCCCGTGATCCACGACTTTTTCCCCGGCGATGAAGACGCTCTTCACCGCGCCGCTTTCGTCCCGTTTGACCATTCTCTCAACCCCCAAGAGTGGATCTTTCACTAAAGAGGCCGCGGGTATCGGGCTCTTTAATTTGTCTGGGTCCAGTAATAGGAAGTCAGCCTGGGCGCCCACTTTCAATTCTCCAACATCTAAATGGAACCAGCGGGCTGGCTCGGAGGAGACTCGTTTAATCGCGTCTTCGACTTTAATGAAACCGCTGTGAACGCTCTGTCTTAGGACGGCTAAGGCGCTGTCGAAGAAGGCCAGGTTCATGCAATGGGCGCCAGCGTCGCTGAAGCCCGGCAGAATATGGGGATGGGCCATGAGGCGCTGGCGTATCTCGTCGCGATCATTGGCCCCGATGGAGGTCCAGCGCAGCTCAGCGTCGTGTTCTTCAAGCAAATCCATGAAATCAGTCACGGGATCTGCATCTCGCAGTCGCGCCGCTTCCAGGAAGGTCTTCCCGATCAACGAGGAATCTGGAGCGCTGACTATGGTCATCTGGCTTAAATCACGGTGAAAAGTCCGCGGCCAACCCCGTGTCCACTGTTTGCGAAACTCTCTTCTGAATTCTGGGTCGCGCCAATACTGCCGGCGCTGCTCATGGCTTTGGCAGGAGATAAGCACAACCCCACAGTCGAACTCTTCAAACAGCGGCGTCAATGGGCCGTCGGAGTACACCTTAAAGGGCTCTGTGAGAGTCTGGAAGCGGATGTTACTGCCTAGTAGTCGGTTGAAAATGAACAAGATAAAGGGAAAGAAGCGCCAAAATTGACGATTCAGGCTCATATCCAGGGCTGAAAGGATAGTGCAGCGCAGGGGCGCTCGAAAGAGGCCCGGACAGAGGCGCAAGATATTGAGGAAAGTGATTGGATTGCGAGGATCCGGGGTCACCTGAAAGACTGCATCGCGCTCACGGCAAAGCTCTGCCAGGGCTTTATACTCTCGGTAGTCACCGTGATGAGATGGAAGTGATGCTCCGGCGAAGGGACCGCTCACCTTATGCCAGTGAACCATGTCTACAGAGATGCCTAGGCAGCCTGCATCTAAAGCCCTTGTAGCCAGGGCAAGCATTTCGTTTAGCTCTTCGTCGCTTGCCTTATCGTGCAAACTGCGACTAAGCCCCATCACGTGGGCTCGCAGTGCGCTGTGACCTAACAACGGAGAGATGTTGGGGCCGAGCTTTAAGTTCGTGAGGCTCGCCAGATATTCTTCGGGGTTCTGGGTTCTCGGTCCTTGGGCCAGCCATTTTTGAACGAGCGCCTTGGGGAGGGTTTCGACTCTTTGAAAAATGTCACCGAGGACGCTGGTGCTGCCTACTGTTAATGAGAGGCTACAATTCCCCATGACAACCGAGGTGACGCCATGACGAACGGATTCAGGGAGACCGGGAGTGATCTCGACTTCGAGGTCGTAGTGGGTGTGAATATCGAGGAAGCCTGGGCAGAGCCACTGGCCTTCGGCGTCAATGATCTTCAACGCTTCGCGAGGTAGATGGGGAGCGATGGCCACCACTCGACCGTCTTTAACGGCAAAGTCTGTCACGCGAGGAGGGTTGCCAAGGCCGTCATAGAAGAGGGCATTGGTGACGAGAAGATCAAACATGAGGGCGAGATCGACCTCAGTCGTTGGATTTTTTGCGGAGCATGAAGAGCAAGATGAGGCCGACGAGGAGGCCTGCACCAGCGCCGGCGCCGCCAGCTTGGTAAATCTTCCCTTTTACACCTTCTAAGACAGGGTTTTCGAGGACGTCGGCGGAGAAGTGAATCTTTGTCAGCTTCCACTTGCCCTTCACTTTTCGAACGACGCAAGTCCAGCGAATCTTCATGGTCCGGACGTCGCCGTCGGCGAAGGTATAGGTGTCTTCCGAGATGCCGTGACATATCCCGACGCCCGGAGCTAAGAACTCAGTGAGAGCGTCCGGAGTCGGTTTCATGACGACTTTTTTGATGAGCGCTTTGTCCCCTGAAAACAGTGAATCCCAGTGCGCTTTGAACTTGTCAAAGTCGGTGAATTTCTTGTTGCTCACGGTGATGACGGTGAAGTGTTCGGCGTCGATTTGATCGTTAAGCAATTCGAGCTTATTGTCGTTCATCGCTTTGACGCAGAGGTCTTTGAGCGCCCGAAGCTCGGTGTGATCGGCTTCGTTTTTAGCGCTAGGCTTGTCTTCGGCAAAAGCTGGAGCTGTGAGAATGAGTGAGCTCAAAAGCAATGCTGACAGGCAATTTTTAGTTAACACAGGTTTCCTCCGGGCGTTTCCCATCGATTCCGAGATTGAGAAGGCAGTTTAGCATGCCTTAACAATGCACTAAGCCGATTCGACTGCAGAAAGCGCCATGACTTTTCTAAAGAGCGTATCAATCTCTTCGTTGCTCAAGGCTTCCACTGAATCCCCAAGGCAGAGCTCGAATTTGCAGACCCCAGGACTCTCCATAGGAACAAGGTAATGAAAGAGCCGAACCTTCTCTTGCTTCGCCACTTCGGCGCTGGCATCCAAGGCCCGGTCACGATCGCGCCTGAGGTAGACATGCATCATATGACTGTGAGGAGGATTTGGAGAGACCGAAACGTCGGGGATAGCGCTTAAGACCTTGGCGACTTCTAATGCTCGCTTGTGATAGGACTCGAACTTATCAATGCGCTTTTTGAGCCCGGCCCGAGCAGAAAGAACAGTTGGATAATGGTGAATGAGGGTTCCACCATGACGTTGCTGCCAGACTTTGGCCTGGGCGATATAATCGCTATCACCGAGTAAGACGGCCCCAGCGACATAGACGCTATCGAAGAGGGCACAAATTTCAGCCAGGCTCTTTTGGTAGAAAGGTTGCGCTTCCCAGAGCCGAGCGCCGTCCATGTGAATTTTGATGCCCTTGTTTCGGGCCCACTCACATTGAGCCGTCAGCGCTTCCCAAGTCGGGAGAAATCCGCCGATTTCCCGTTGCGGCAACTCTAAGAGGATCGCGGAGACAGGAACCGCAAGGTCTTCGAGGTCGTCCATCGTTATGAGTGAGCGGCGCTCGCCGACTAAGACGCGATGGATTCCGTGGAGATGCTCTAGGCTATCGCTGGTGTGAAGCTCTAGGTGGCAGGTTGGATGGAAGGCGACGCACTTGTGCCCGACTTCGTCACACCAAATTCGCAATGCAATTTGCTGAGCCATGGTGCCGCTTGGCATAAAAACAGCGGCGTCTTTTCCCAAACGCTGAGCGACGTCGACTTCAAAGTCGTTGAGGGTTTTTCCAAAGCTGTAGTAATCAGCGCGGTCGGAGTCTTGAATCTCCGCCTGCATCTCGGCGATGGTGTTGGCCATGGAGCGAGCGCCGTGACCTGCGAGGAAGCGATCGCAGCCGCTGAAGGCGACTCCGCGCTCTTTCGCTTTGGGATCTTTGCTAGGTTTGGGGGGCATGTCTTAACTGCCCCGAGCGCGCTTTAGATAGGCTTTAGCGCCGGTTGCGTCGTCCGATTGGATGTTCACAACCTCGACGAGCTCCCAGCCCTCTCGGCCTTTTTCGTTGAGCAGGTCCCACATGAGGGGGCACTCTTGGAGCGCTCGAGCGACATCTTGGCCACGCATTTTCGCGGGATTGCCAGGACCCCGCCAACGACCGTTCACAAAGGTGACGTGATCCTCTTGGACCAACCACACTTCATACTCGAAATTTACAGCCATAGAATATCCTCAGCGTTATAAGAAGAAGACGAAGGTCACCACTACATAGAGCGGCACGAGTATCCCCACACTCCACACCAAATATCCTACGAAGCTGGGCATCTGCACGCCATTGCCTTCGCAAATAGCTTTGACCATAAAGTTGGGGGCGTTCCCGATATAGCTTAAGGCGCCGAAGAACACCGATCCCACAGAAATGGCCAACAAGAAGGCTTCGGGAAGACCTAGGTGCTCTTCCTTAAACGGATAGACCTCGGCCTCTTGACCCTCATGAAGGGATGGATATTCGTAAGGTTTTGCCTCTTCGCTAGCCAAGCTCTCTTCGTTGTTCTTGGCCATCACCCCATTACCAACCGCCACATAAACAAGGTAGGTCGGCGCATTATCCAAGAAGCCACTGCAAACACCGGTCGCCCAGAGAAAGCTGGCCGGAGACTTCACGGGAATGTTGCCCGATTTTCCGTTGGCCTTGAGAATAGAGAGGGCTGGGATCATGCAGAGGAAGATTCCTAAGAACAGCGCGGCGACTTCACCCATAGCGTGAAAGTTGAATCCATTTTTCTTGTAGCGAATTGTTGGATCACCGAGCTTCAAGCTAATCAACGCCAAGCTGACCATGAGGCCGTCGCGTATCCACCAGAGCTTCATGTGGTGATCACCGTGGCTACCGGCTTTCTCCAAGCTTGGAGTGATAAGAATCAGGGCAATGGCGCCAGCGAGGAGTAAAACGTGCTCAAGACCGAGGATTTTAAGAGGCACAATGTGCGTGTGATCTTCGTCGATGTCTTTCTTGGTCTCTTTCTTATGAGCAATGGTGTCCCAAATGAAGAAGACGATGAGGAGAATGATCGAAGCAAAGGCCCACATCGGAATGAGAGCAAGCGTCCAAAAGAACGGTACGCCGCGCAAGAATCCGAGGAAGAGCGGAGGGTCACCGAGCGGGGTCAGAGAACCGCCAATGTTCGATACGAGGAAGATGAAGAACACATAGATGTGTTGAACATGCTTGCGCTCTTTATTGGTTGTCAGTAGAGGACGAATGAGGACCATCGAGGCCCCGGTCGTTCCACTAACACTGGCGAGGATCGTTCCTATTGCGAGGAAAGCCGTGTTTATCTTCGGGGTCCCCTCAAGGTTCCCCTGCATGTGTATACCGCCGGATATGGTGTAGAGCGTAAAGAGCAGGGCGATAAAGGAAATGTATTCTTCGAGGGAGTGCCAAATCAGCGCCCAAGCGTCATGGGAGCCAAAGGTTGCATACATGTAGCCCACCACAGGGATACTCAAACCGATCGCAACCAACAGTCTGTTCTTATTTTGCTCCCACCAATGCAAAACACTGTGGGGCGCAAAGGGCATGAAGGCGATGCTTAGCAGCAAGATGGAGAACGGCGCCAACATAATGAACGGGAATTCAAGGTTGGGCGCGTGATGGTCGCCGTGAGTGTATAGCAGTCCCGCTCCGAAGGAGAAGAGTGGAACGAGCGCCAAAGCGAGGGGCACTCCAATACCCACGATGAGTAAAGGATTTATCTTTTTCGGTTCTAGAGCCATCGAAAACAATCCCCCACTTGATAGCCCAAGACGAACGGATCTACCAAGTCTTCATCTTAATAATAGATGGTGTGCAAAATCGTGCGCGGCAGCAAGCCAACAGAGCGCAAACACTAACAAAAGACTCTCCCGGGTTCTACTAGCAGAGTTTCGCTTATGTCGCTTTTTCAGGCCATCCCCGGTCCTGCGAAATCTGCAAGAACTGTCAACAATCCCAAGCTTTACCTTGGGGCTGACATCTTCCGAGGCGGCAAGGTATGATTCTCTCCCCGAAATTTTGCTCTCCCACCCGCACCTTTTCTACAGGAGAATCCATGAGCAATCAGCCTTATGCTCGTTTTCCCACCCTCCACGGTCAACGCATTGTCTTCGTTGCGGAAGATGACCTGTGGACGATCAACATCGATGGCGGAATTGCTCGTCGTCTCACGACCGCCCTCACATCTGTTGTCGCCCCAAAGTTTTCTCCTGACGGAACGAAGCTTGTCTTTACAGGTCGCGACGACGGATTCTCCGAGATTTACACAATGCCCTCTGAAGGCGGTGAAGCCACTCGCCTCACTTACACCGGAACCGGCGGCTGCCGTGCGTTTGGCTGGGATGATTCGGGCGAATCCGTCTACTACGGCGCCAATCACGAGCACCCTTTCTCTGTGATGGATCTCTTCAAGGTCAGCGCCCAAGGCGGCCCCTCCAAAAAGCTCCCCGAGTTTGGGTCCTTGTCAAACTTCAGCACGGGCTCAAAGGGCCAAGTCGCTGTCGGCCGCCTCACCAGTGACTCAGCGCGTTGGAAGCGCTATCGCGGGGGCACCGCCGGTGAGATCTGGGTCGATGTTGAAGGAAAAGGCCAATTCAAACGTCTATGCGAGCTCAAAGGCAACGTCGGCCATCCAATCTGGGTCGGTGATCGCCTCTATTTCGTCTCCGATCACGAAGGCATCGGAAACATCTACTCTTGCATCCCCGATTCCTTTGAAGCGTCCCTCAAGCGCCATAGCTCCCTCACCGAGTTCTACGCCCGTTGGCCAAGCCTGGACGGTACACGGATCGTCTTCCACGCCGGCGGCGACTTGTTCATACTCGATACTGAGACTGATGACGTCCAAAAAGTCGAAGTCACCCTTCACAGCCCACGGGTTCAAAGACGACGGAAGTTTGTCACCGCCGACCGCTGCCTTGAGTCTTTCGATCTCCACCCAAAAGGGCACTCCATAGCCGTCACCGCTCGGGGACGCGTCGCCTCCATGAGTCTTTGGGAAGGCGCCGCCAAGCAATTTGAGAACAACGGCGGACGACAACGTCACGCAACTTGGCTCCACGAAGGAAAGAGCTTTGTTGCTCTCTCTGACGAATCAGGCGAAGAAGCGCTGGTCCGATACGACGAAGACGGTTCTCAAGAGAAGGTCCTCCCCGGTCTGGATTTCGGCCGCGCCGTCAGCTTCGTCGCCTCCCCGACCCGCAATCAGGTACTCCTCAGCAACCATCGCTACGAACTATGGATCCTCGACCTCGAAAATAACAAGGGTTCGCAGATCGATAAGAGTCACTTCAGCCGCATATCCGGTCCCACATGGTCCCCAGATGGGCGCTGGATTGCTTACTCAGCGGCCACCGCAGGATCCACCGCTGAGATTCGCGTCGCCTTCGTTGAAGAGAACGGTGACGTCGAGATTAAGACTCGCACCGAGCCCGTTCTCTCCGATCGCTGCCCGAGCTTCTCCCAGGATGGGAAATACCTCTACTTCCTCTCCGAGCGAATCTTTAACCCCGTCTACGACGACATGTTCTTCTCCCTCGGCTTTCCCGAAGGAACCGTGCCCTGCGTCGTGACCCTCTGCAACGATGCCCCCTCCCCCCTTGAACCCGTCTCCCGCGCCCCTGGGGACCCTTTACCTAAGAAAAAAGACGAGGAGAAAACGGAGGACAAAGACGAAGACAAGAAAGACGACGAGAAGTCAGAAGATAAGAAGGACGAAAAGAAAGTCGACCCCGTCACAATCGACTGCGAAGGCTTCGCCGCTCGTGTCCTCGCCCTACCTGTTTCTGAAGGACGCTACGGTCAAATTGTGGCTGCCGGTGAAAACAAGGTGCTCTACACCAAGACCCCTGTCAAAGGCGCGATTGGCGGTAATTGGCTCGCCACCGAGCCCCCCGCTGAGTTCGACCTCTACGTATATGACTTCGCCAAGCTCAAAGAGAGCAAGGTCGTCGGTGACATCTCTCTTGTCGAGGTCGGCAACGGAGGCAAGACCCTCGTCGTTCGCAAGGGCAACAAGGTTCGCGTTGTCAAAATGGCGGACAAGCTCCCCAAAGAGAGCGGAAACAATCGCGCTGCTGGCTGGGTCGATCTAGGCCGCATTCGCATTGCCATTGAGCCCGCCGTTGAGTGGGCGCAAATGATGCGCGAAGCCTGGCGTCTGCAACGAGATCACTTCTGGGATGAGAAAATGACCGGCATTGACTGGCAGCTCATCTTCGATCGCTACCGCCCACTCCTCGACCGCGTGTCCTCTAGAATTGAGTTCTCCGACTTAATGTGGGAGCTGCAAGGCGAATTGGGAACCTCACACGCCTATGAAATGGGGGGTGACCATCGCTCCGGACCTCGTTATCCTCAAGGGCGCCTCGGCGCAGATATCAACTGGGATGGGCAAGGCTGGAAGATCGACCACATCGTCCAAGGCGACAACTGGGACCCAAGCGCATCCTCTCCTCTCTGTGCTCCTGGAGTGAATGTTTCTGAAGGAGAGTATCTTGTTGGAATTAATAACAAGTCGGTCAACAAAGACCGCTCTCCAGGGCTTCGCCTCCTCAACCTCGGCGGACAGCGGGTCTCATTGAGAGTCTCGAAAAGCGCTGATGGCTCAGACGCCCGAGAGGTCCTGGTAAAGACCATTGTGTCGGACACCTCCGCTCGATATCGCGAATGGGTCGACAGCAATCGCAAAGCTGTCCACGAGGCAACCGACGGCAAAGTTGGATACCTTCACATTCCCGATATGGGACCGGAAGGTTACGCCGAGTTCTTCCGAGGCTTCCTCCCAGAAGTCGAGCGCCAAGGTCTTATTGTCGATGCCCGCTTCAACCGTGGTGGCCACGTGTCTCAGCTCTTGCTTGAGAAGCTGGCGCGGAAGCGCCTTGGATACGACATTCAGCGCTACGGTCATCCCGAGCCCTACCCCGCCTACACCGTCGCCGGTCCAATTGTTGGCCTGACCAACGAGTTCGCCGGCTCCGACGGAGATATCTTCAGCCATAGCTTTAAGATGCTTGAGCTTGGGCCTTTGATCGGGAAGAGAACCTGGGGCGGCGTGATTGGGATTCATCCTCGCCACGCCCTCGCGGACGGCACGGTCACCACTCAGCCTGAGTTCTCCTTTTGGTTCCACGATGTCGGCTACGCGGTCGAGAATTACGGAACTGATCCGACAATCGAAATCGACCATCCTCCCCACGAGCAGAACGATATTCAATTGGAGCGAGCCATTAAGGAAGCCATGGATTCTCTTGAGAAGAATCCTCCTGAAATGCCGAACTTTGATGAGAAGCCCGACCTGTCTCTGCCCAAACTGAAATGGTAGGTCGGGGAAAAGCCCGAATTTGAGTCTTTGCACTTTGCGCGGGGACGTTATGATGCTCCTGGTGGTGCCAGAAAACACGCCACCAGGGGATGCATCATGGCGCTTGAAATCAAGAATTGTCTGGCCTGCGGGGCCAACCTCGGAGGTGATTTGTGCTGCGATTACTGCGGCTCAACTCACATGTTCACCGACAATGGCCCAGGCTTGGGATGCAGGAACTGCGGCTCAGGAAACCTTCTTACAGCGTCTAATTGCAATCAATGCGGCACCTCGCTTTTGCTCGATTGCCCCGAGTGCCACGCGAAAAATCCCAAAGGCAGCCGCTTCTGCTCGGAGTGCAAAATTGAATTCCGAAGCTACCGCCACGCCACTCTTCACCAAGCAAATTTAGTGGTGCCCCACAATAAGCTCGACGAAAAAATAAAGGCCTGGCTCGGCAAGGGCTGGTTCCGCGCTCGGGATAGCAACAAAATTGTGCTCATGGACAGCCAGCTCTATTGGGTGCCCATGTGGGTCTTTACGACCGAGGTTCATGGATCGGTGCAAGGGCAAAACGCCCAGACCCATTTCAAGACGGAAACTCAGCGCAAGTGGATACCCGAAGAGGTCGACGACAGCTTCAACGTGTCCATCACTCAAGAAGGCTGGGATGGCTACACTCATAAGAAGCCGAAGAAAGGCGGGAAATGGGTCGATGAGGTTGTTTCAGTGCCCTACACGGTCTGGCAAGATGTCTCGAAGGATTACGAAGAGACATTCTATTTCCATGAGAAAGCGTACAATAGAAAAGACGTGAATAAATACCTCGTTACTCCCGGCTCTAAAATGAAAGACATCACTGAACTCCCTCAATCCAGTGCCGACTGGGAACATATTGTGTCGCCCCAATACCAAGACAGAGACGTCTTTGGCGACTTCCGCAAGAAGGTTGAATCGTCACTAAAGTTAAAGCTATTGACCAAGGTTGAGCTGCTCAAAGTTCGCTATAAGAACCCGCGACTGAAGATTGTCTTCTGCCCTATCTGGACCATTATTTATCGCTATAAGAGAAAGCGTAAGCGCTGTTGGATCGACGGCAGCAAAGGCACGATCCATGGGCAGTCGGTGTCCATCCTGTCTCAACTCTTTGGCTAGATTTTGGGCGCGATGGTCACAATCTTCTTCATGTTCGTTCTCAATAACGCGATGTTTCCATCACGAGATCAATATCTATTGGCCTGTATGCTCAGTTTTATCCTTGGTTTAGGATCTCTTGCAATCACTTATGAAAGAACGCTCAAGCCGGGTCAATTGCTGAGTCGCGGTGTCTTCACACTGATCGTAAGTTTTTTAATCTATCAGTCTGCCGAACGCTTTTATTTTATGCTTTGACGATTCTTTCCGATGCTAATCAAGGGTGTAGCCAACTGGTATGTATGTCGCCTCTTCCAGGCAACGCCCCTGCTCTTTAATGACATAGTCGCTGTCGACACCCATCACATGAGTATAGCGAAGGGAGTAGTGGCGCACTCCTTGGGCGATCAATTGTTCAGAAAGCTCGCGATCACGGCGCGCCAGGTCCTTTTTATTCGCATCGAATTCTTCGCGAGTCCAGGCTTCCACTTCCTCAACGAGGGGCGCATAAAAGGGAGCACAGCCCCAGCTTGACCGTGCGTTGACGAACCAATGAAAAACGCGCCCGAGCTTCTCTACCAAGAGGTTCAGCTCCGGGCTAATGTTCAGACAGGACCCATCAAAGTAATTGCCCATCTGGCTCATTTTATCGTGGTCAATCACACCTAAATCTTCCGCGATACGGTGCCCAGCCGTCCCAGGGAAGGGATAGAAAATGGCCCAGCGAAAGCGCCCTAGCTCAGCGTCAGCACAGAGCTGCAAGGTCTCTTCAATCTCTTTTCGCCCCTCGGTTGGCAGTCCAAACATGACAAAGGCGGTCGTGTGCAGACCATAACGATGAGCGGCACGAAAGGCCGTCAACATCTTTTCGTTGCTCATGTAGCGCCACAAGACCTCTTTGCGTAGGCGCGGGCTTCCGCTCTCCAGTCCGAACTTCACCATGAAGCAGCCGGCATCAGCGAGGGCCTTCGCCATCCGGTCATCAAAGACCTGAACGTGGGCATTGACAACAAATTGCAAACCCAGCCCCGACGCTTGATACGCTTCACAAAAATCGAGAACGTACTGCCTATCAAGAGTGAACAAGTCGTCATCAAAAATGAAGGTCTCAATCCCGTTGTGATTTTCTTTCAGTGTTCGTAATTCGTCAATGACTCGTTCCACGGGGTAGTGGCGAAGATAGGTCTTGGCTGTCCCTGCACCATCTTCTCGATATAGATCGACGATCTCTTTATTGAAACAGTAGGTGCACTTATAGGGGCAGCCTCGGGAAGTGATGACCCCAAGCCAGCCTCGTCGCATATCAATCAATGTGTCCAAATCGAAGAGTTCATAATCTTTCGCGGGCAAAGCCTCCAAATCGGGAAACGAACCGACGGGGTTGCTAATGGACTGCCCAGCCATCACCAGGGGTTTTGGGCCTTTGCGAATTAGACCGGTCACAAAGGAGACCCGGGACGCCGGGATTCGCATATTTGAGCAGCGTGTTGTGTCGGTTCCCGCCTCAAGCGCCGTCACAAGCTCCAGAATGGCATTGTCGCCTTCGCCGACGCAGACATAGTCGAAGAAGCTATCGCTGCACACGACGTCCGGCACCATAGTGCAGTGGACTCCGCCAACCACTTGAGGAATCGTCGGTGCTTTCTCCCGAACGACCTTGGCGACTTCGCAGGCCCAGTCGTACTGTTGAGACATGCAAGAGTAGCCGATAAGCTCGGGCCCATAATCTTCGATCAGCGCCACGACTTCTTCAGCCGTGGGAATCTCGTAGAGCTTTTCATTGACTAGCAGTAGCTTCGTGTCGTGCCCTGCGGCTTTGAGGACGCCGGAGAGCATGGCCAAGCCATGATTGACCCCGACAGGACAGTCAATATTTGGATAGATGAAGAGAACACGCATCGTCAAACCTGCTCGCGTCTGGGTATCGATTCACCGAGCAGATTACCTTGAAAAGCCGTAAAACAAGCTCAGAAAAGCAAGAAGATACTCAAGCGAAGCTTCTCCAATGGGCGGCGAACCTGTTTGCCAGGGGCGAAGCTTATGATCCAAGATCTCTGGAAGATAGTAAAAATGGGCCGATAGGTCTGCTTCTCTCGACTTCGTTTCTCAACAGATCCCTGTAAACACCCTGAATGCTCCACTTCATTCTAATGAAAATCTAACAAATAAATAAAGCAGTCAGCGCCGATTGATCAAACCGACCCGTCGAAGCTCGTGCGCCAAAGCTTGAAGCCGTCCTCGTGGCCCTCAATCCCCTTGAAAATCGAGTTTAGGCAAGCCTCCTTATCGAAGTCTTCGCAATGGCTCCACTCCACCACTTTTAGTTTGTGAACCCTGAAAGTCTTGGACGGTGTTTTAGGAGAGAATGGAACTGTGATGATCGCCTTGGCTTCTGGCTTGGAGTAATCCCGAATCTCCATAAAGAGCGCGTCGTATTCTCCTTTCCCAATGGGTAGAGTTCCGACAAAGACCATCGCTCCAAAAACCGCGTCCTCTGAGTTCTCTATAAGACGCTGACTGCCAAGCTTCACAGCGTCGACCAGCGTGTCCGCCACTATGTCTTCGACATGGCGTTCGTCTTGCTTGTCAATAAAGCCATAGAGAGGCACCTGTGGCTTCTCTTCCTTCACAGACCATAGGGCCTTGGCAGCAATGTAACCAGCGAGCTTGTGAGCGAGGATCATCGGGTTCTCCGAGGGAAGGGACAGATTGGGAATGGGAGGTCATTGTGGTTTGAGAAAGAGCCTTTGTGAATAACGAATCCAGTGATAGGGCAGCAATTGGAGTCGACAAGCGCAGCACCAGATTCGAACAGTTTATTCCTTGGGCTTGGTGTTCTCAATGATCTTGTTATCGACAAAGAACTTAAAGAAGATATCTGCGACGACTTTGTTCCCCTCCGGGGTCAAGTGCACATCGTCACGAAAGTTTTCAGTGGTCTGGGGCACATGGCCTGCGACTTCAACAACAGGAATTCCCTCGGCCTTCGCAATCTCCATAGTCTTATCATTAAATTGCTTCATCCCCCCAATCATCGAAGGGATGTCTGGGTATTTACCCTCGCTAT
>JARGOJ010000012.1:0-6184 GCA_029210225.1 Planctomycetota bacterium | reverse complement strand
GAATTGATTGTTCATCCACAGAAACGCCGACTCCTCAGGCTTCATATCCTCTTTATAAAACGAAGACTGAGTGGCCAGAACTAACTTCACCTTGTCGGCCTTGAGAATAGTAATGAGCGACTTGAGGTTTCTCTCGAAGGACTTGAGGCTTGGGAAAACTTCGATTTTCGTAGGTTCTGGCTGATAAAGATCACTGTAAAGAAGGTCTTCCGCAAGCCAGCCAACGACATAAGGATGAGGAAAGTCAAAGGCGTTGTAGCGCCCCAAGATTAAGCGAGAGACCGGGCCATAATAGTGACCATAGTCAGAGCGAAACGGCCCCCGAGCGAGTGTTTCTGGAGAGAACGAGCGAACAAGGTCGTTGATGCCGTGAAAGAGAATAATGATGTCGGGCTTAAAGTCTTTAATTCGGAATAAATAATTACTGAGGCTGTGCTGAGTTGTGTACCAGTCAACACCTGTATTCTGAAGCTCTAAGGGACGGTCTGGGTATTTTTCCTGAAGCAGTAACTCTAAGCGCCGAGGGTGGCTCTCGTTGTAAATCGTGCGCATGCAATAGACAGTGGAGCCTCCCATGAACATGATCCGGAGCTTGCCAGGAGTGCGCGCCACGGAAATGGGCTCTCCCCGAAAGCCCTGGTCGTTCGAATGAGTCGAACTGCGATTCGGGCGCCCCTGCAATTGAAGGAAGGGATGAAACTTCTTGATCATTTTTTCCGGGCGCCGGACAGCTTGATGATGGATAACTAATTCGCAGGGAATAAAAGCCAATAAGAATAGAATCCCGGCCATTTTGAACTTACTGAGTACCGAGATTGTGATCTCGTCCCCGGTTGAAGCGGTAAACGTCGTTGGATTGACCAGGAACCTTAAGATACGGGCGAAAGGGTAAAGACAGATCAGTCCGATGACCAATCCGGTGAAATAAAGCGGACTGTATTTCCCGAGAACGGAGCCCCCTCCATGACCGTTGAAAATCAATCCGACATAGATGAAGCCGTAGAGCAGCATAGAGACGGCATAAAACGCGATTTTTAGAATGGCCACTGAGAAAGTTCTCCAATTTGAGGCCCGTCACAGCAAATTTCTGGGCCTATCTTGCGAATCTTATGACTGTATCGACTCAACACGCTAAAAAAGCGAGAAATTCCGGGCTTTTCCCGCAAAATTTGGAGCCGGCCCCTTACAAATAGGGGACTAAGCAAGGGACTTTTCCTTTTTGAAGCTAAAGAGAGCGCCGCTCCCTTCGGTCCCATTCTCCTTAAAGCGTTCGCTGCGCGAGTGCCGTCCTTCCGACTTGGACCTTCGAGCATTGTTGCTAAGGCTGGAATCGCTGGGCTTGCGACAGGCCCCATTCCCGCCAAGGCCATCATTACTGCGTCGCGAACCTTATCACTGGGATCCCCCAAGGCCTTGATCAACGCTGGGATCGCGGGCTCGCCGGCCTGGCCCATCTTTGCCAAAGCCTGCGCCGAAGCCTCCCTAGCATTCTCATTCGGGTCGCTAAGAGTTTTTCTCAACGCTGGGAGCGCGTCGGCCCCAAGCTTCCCCACAGCTTTCGCGGCGTACATGCGAACGCCCTTGTTCGAGTCGTTGAAAGCTTTCACCAGCGCACCGAGCGCTGGCTTCGCGCTGATTCCCTTCTGAAACAAAGTCAACGCGGCGCCTCGTCGAACCGAGTCCTTATGGTGGCTCAGCGCCTTGATGTAGGCCTCTAAATACTCCGAATCATGAGGCTTTGCTGGCTGATCCAATTGGTCCTTAGTTTGTTTATTGAAAGAGCCCTGTGGCTTATCGTCGACCGAGATTGATTTTGAATGTCCTCGATTGAGGTCAGTCGCAATCGGGGCACTCGAACTATCTTTAGGATTCGCAAAGATTCCCCATAAACCGACCAGGCCCACTCCAATGAATAGGAGCACTGCAGTCAATTTCTTGGAGCTAGGACTCATAATTTGGGGCCTTAAGCGGTCTGAACCATGCATGGCTGGGAACTCTAATAAGCAAACACGCTGCAAGCCATGAAAGTTCCAGGATAATGACATCCCTGATAGGCATGGCAGTCAAGAGAGGCAAGGGAAACACCGTCAAAAGAGAGGAGGGATAGAGATGGATAAAGCGAATCGAAAAATCGAGCGCGAAATGAAACTGGAGCCGAGCCGCGCTGACTTGACCCATCGCTTTGCCCTAACCCAGCGCCGGAGCAACAATTTACGGGAACTCTTTGCGCCCTGGCTCAAATCTCTCAGCAGCTCTTCCATGACGGTCCAAAAGAGAGTGCTCCGACGTCTGGAAGAATTGGGACAACTCGCCGATTTCGCCGCAGAATCAATATTGATCTGTCTCCCCTCCTTTCACTCCCAAGTCTCAAAAATTGCCCTGCCAATCCTTCGCAATTTTGGCGCGGCAGCCATTCCCGCCCTTACTTCTATCTTACAACGAAATGAGCTAAGAACCCGACGCCTCGCTCTCCGTGAGCTTGTCCATCTCGGACCCAAAGCAGAGCCAATGCTCCCGGTCCTCATGGACTGCGTCAACGCCAGTCAAACCTCCATTCGTATCCTCGCCCTAAGAGCATTCGCGTCTGCAGGAGCCGCATCCCCCTTAGCCCTCCCTTTCCTCACAAAGACTCTCAACCACCCATGCGCCGCGACTCGTCGGGCGGCTTGCGCTCAATTCAAAAATTTAAAACAACAAGCTGTCGAAGCCGTCGCCATCCTGTCAACGATTCTAAAAGACGATGCCGATGTTTGGATGCGCTGCGAAGCAGCGAGAGGCTTAGCTTCCTTAGCGAAGCATGCTCCAATCCAAACCGATTTCTTGTTTGAGATGCTCAATCAACATGAGCTCCATTGGGACCGCACCATCAACATACAAATCATCGAAATCCTTCAACAAACAGGCCCTCAAACCGTAGTTCCCCTCGTTTCACTCCTAACGAATTCACCGTACTATCACAGACGACTCATCGCGCTATCCGCACTCCTCATCTACGGGCCCCTGCTTGAGGAGCACCTCCCTACATTGTTGAAGAGCTATGAGAGAGAGTCCGATAGTTCCCTTCGCGTCTACTTTTTGGATCTCTTTCGAAGCCATCCAAGAAGCGCCCTCCTAAAATCCCACTACAACGAATTTTTGTTGGGCTTTGCGAGCGGTGACCCGGGAATTCGCGAGGCATCTTTTAAACTCTGCAAAGCCATCCATAAAAGTTCCGATGAAAGTCATAGAAAAGACGATTTGGAGACCATCGACCTGGTCAAATCCGCCTTCATTGTCGAGGCCCAAACACTCCTGAGCCTAGAACAAGAATGCTCCTATTTTGACCCAAAAGAAGTCTTTTGTGAAAGGGAACTCTTCCCTTGCGAAGAGTGCTATTGTTGGCAAAAAATTGAAGCAGGCCTCGCATACTCTCTTTCTCCCTGCTCAAACTGCGGCACGCTTATCAATTTCACAAACTGTTCTGACCCCCACTCCGAACTGCGCGACGAGTTCTATTCCCCCCATGAATCAGAGTGCTCACCTAGAAAACAAAGAAAAAACAAAGGCTCGAATTCAACGAAGAATACAGCGCGAAAACTAACGCGCCCTAAAGCCAATCGACAAGGATTGAAACGCTTCTTGCAATCAGGGCGAAACCCCTGGCTCTGCTCCCGTCGCAAAGATAGACAGGACTGGATTGCCCAGTTACTCATTCATTGGAGTCCCAAAATTGAAGACTATCTACGGCGCGCCAATCGTCGTGCGTGGTTCTTGGGTCCAATCCTGGTCCAATCCCTCGGGTCGGCCGATTTACGGATATCCACAAGCGCCTTCACGGCCCTGCAATCTGAGGCGTTTCATAGCTCGAAAGGACTTTCTATCAACCTTGAAAAAGCCGCAAAATCGAAGGATTCTCGCCAGGTCATCAACGCCCTCAGATTGCTTCAGGCACGAAAACAATGCGCGCCCTTCGTTCCTCGACAAAGAAAAATCATTCGTGAGGCTCAGGCCTCGCGGGATGTTCGGGCCCGAGCCGAAGCGTTGTCACTACTCTTTCGTGTTGGGGAGACTGTCTCAATGGCCGGTCTTGAGGACCTGTTTGACAATTCGTACAACAATGAATTAGTTCTCGAATTTATGACCGCTGCGGCCTTTGAACCCAGACGGTTGAAGGGCAATCCAGTCTTCTGTGCTTTCGCTCTGAAACATCAAGACCCCAAGATAAGATTAAGAGCGGCGGCGCTGTTGGGAGACTCCAATTTCATCTCGATAAAATCCCTGCCGCCATTGCTAGAGGCCCGCGGAGACCCGAACCGAGAGGTCAATCGAACAATACTAAAGTCCATTCAACAAATAGCGAGCTTCGTCCGAGGCGACACTCAAAGCCCTGTTCAATCGAGGACCGCATAAAACAAGGAAACGCCACTGGCTTGCCAGACCATGCTGGCTTATGGGACGGTGCACGCGCCTAGCCGGCATGGTGTTTATTGATGATTCGTGATCAAAAACCGTGGCGTATCGCCACAGCGTCGTAGCTGGCTTGAATCCTTGCTCTCATGCTCCGACCATCCTAGTTCGTTCAGCTTTAACCATCAAGGACAAAGACTTTAAGCAAGCATCCTAGGAAACTTTGCTATATTTGCGACGCTTAAAGGCAACGCTGCAAGGGAAGCTACCGGTCATGGAACAATTTGTCGCATTCTTCGAGTCGCTTACTTCACTGCAAAAAGTAGGCTGGATCTTGGCCTGTCTCAGCTTGAATTGGGTCCTTGAGTTCATTCTCCCCATGTTCAAGTTTGGCTATAAAAAGTGGAAGCACAGTCTCATTAACCTCTTCTTCCTCTTGATCACCATGGCCATTCACTCAGCGTTTGGTCTGGTGACAGTGATGGCCGTCGAGTGGGGCAAGAGCAACGAATTTGGACTGCTCTATCTGCTCAAAGCCCCAGACATTGTCGAGTTGATCATCGCCGTCATGATGCTCGATTTCATGGCCCAGTATGTCGTTCACTATTGCCTGCACCACAATAAGTGGATGTGGCGCTTCCATATGATTCACCACAGCGACACGAAAGTCGATGCCACAACAGGGACCCGTCACCACCCTGGCGACTACATTACTCGCGAGCTCTTCGCCCTCTTAGCCGTCGTGCTCTTCGGGATTCCCTTCGCCTACTACGCCTTTTATAAAATCGTGACAGTCTTCTTTAGTTATGCCTCGCACTCGAACATTCGCTTGCCTCTCGCGATCGACAAAGTGGTGGGTTACGTCTTCATCACGCCGAACATTCATAAATTCCATCACCACTTCGAGTTGCCCTGGACCGACACAAACTTCGGCAACGTCTTCTCATTCTGGGATCGCATGTTTGGAACCCTGCACCAAAGCGACCCCAGAGAGGTCAAGTACGGCTTAGATATTGTGGATGGGACCAAAGACGAAAGCATCCCCTATCAATTGTGGATACCCTTTGATATGAGCATTCAATCCGCCAATAAGATCGTGACGGACGACAAAGATGCCGTCGCGGGTTCTGCCAGCTAACTCTGCTCTTGAGCGATTACCAAGTGACCCCGCCTCGAAATTCTCCGGGTCGACTCTGATCCGGTCGCATTAATAACCCGAGTGGAAGGGGTTCGACCTCTTCGTCTTTCCTTCGCCCAACGACTCTTCGCCGGCATTCAGTCAATTCTAGACCTTCACTCGTATCTCCGTGGCGAGGGCTACGATCCATGGCATCTCGAATGACCCAAGCCGTCTCGTCGAGATAGTCCTGGAATGGGTCCGTGAGCGGCGGCGGTGCCTTAGTGAGCACTGGATCGGCCTCTGGCTCTTTAGGAAAGTATGAAACGATTCCCGGGCATTCCCAAATATGGATGTCCCCGAGCACCGGATTCGTTTTCCCCGTGATTGAAAAACACAGCAGCAAGAAGCCTAGAAAAGACGTGACTCCAGCCCAAGGCGCTCTTTTTACTTCGATTTCGCAACCTAAGGTCGGACAGCGGGGGTCTTCTTCCCAGCATTCGAAGTGCAAGGCTGTTTGACACTCGACACAGGTCGCAGCCACGTCAAGCTCATCATGACAATAAGCGCAGTTCATTCTTCAATCTCCAATCCTTGTTGAAGTTTATCCCCCAAAGGCCATCCTGAGCACTCGTTTTGACATCACGGAACAAAAAAAGGGTCTATGGGATCATGGAGACT
>JARGOJ010000914.1 GCA_029210225.1 Planctomycetota bacterium | reverse complement strand
AAGCGAAGAATGCCTACATCTACAGTGTGAGTCGGTCCGGTGGAGATTCGACCCAAGTCAATTCGATCCGGCTTAAAGCAACGAAAACATTTAAAATTGGCAACAGCCGCCATTTGAAGAATGTTGTTATGGCCGCAGATGGTCGTCACTTCGTCTTCGATTCTCGTGGTGGTGGAATAAGTCCCTCTGGGGCGGACGTCGTTGCATTCAATGAAAAGACCTGTGAACTTAGAGTTCTCAAACATCTTCATCGCAGCTTCGGCATCATTCATGCTGGACCGAGCAACCGATACTGGTTGCTTGGCTCGAAGATGTACGCCAGTGATCTAAAGTCAGAAACTCCCATTCGCATATGGGGCGGAGCGGCTGTCCGTATCAGCTCCAAATACAATTTGGTGGCGAGCGTTAATGTTACGGCGACGGGCGGATATAAAAATGGTCGCTATGTCGCGGGTGAGACTTCAATTGTGTTTCAAAGCCTCGACTCGGGCACTGAGCTCAAGAAAGTCCGTATCAATATCCCGAAGGACACTCAACGGAGAAATCGTTACCAGAACGGATTTTTGAAAGATGTTCGGATACAATTTGACAATAAGAACGACCGTCTTTTTGTGGGCTACACAAATAAGGCATGGGTTGTGGACCTTGCGAGCTCTCGCATTCCCAGAGTGCTCGCTGCTCGAATAAAGGTGCCCTCAGAAGCAATGTTGACTATGGGAAAGCCTTTCTCAATGAGGCTACGCCTTTCGAATCGCTCTCAAGAAGACAGCGCGACGTTCAAAATAGTCTCAGGCCCGAAAGGCTTGCGCTTGAGTGGAAATACACTTCAATGGACACCTGGGGCAGCAGCAGTCGGGCGCCATTCCGTTGTTCTTAGTTGCCAAGCAGGGAAGGCCACTGACAAAGTAAGCATTGTTCTAGAAGTCAGTCGGACTTCAATTGTCATTGGAGGAACGGCGCGAGCCATGTCGGTGAGCCCTAACGGCCAATACGTGCTCGTTAAAGTGGATGCGCCGTCAAAAGGAAATCAACGACGCTTCAATCGTAGTAGCAATGCAATACTCACGCTCATCGACCTAAAGTCTGGCAAGAAGATCGCCAGTCGCCAAATCGATAAGACCATTGTGGCTATTCATGTTTCAGACAGTGCCGTCTATTACGCGCCGAACGATGGAAACGTTTTCTACTCATTGAACCTATCGGACTTGTCAGACAAAAAACGAAAATTCGTTGATGACAAAGTGACGGCTTTCGCCGCCATGCCACAAGGACGCTTACTTGTTATCTCCCAGAGCTATCAAGCCGTTTTTAATGCGGATTCTCTCGAAATGATAGAGCGCATGGGGTCTCCCGTTCGCTCATTCAATCGTAGAGACAGCGTTGCTTTAGACGAAGTCAATGAAGGCCTTGTCGTCGATGGCGCGGTCCTTGATCGCAGCAGCGGAAAACCAACATTCTTGTTTCATTGGAACGTCAGCGCTCTATTAGATGGCGGGGTCGGAATGTATGGAACTGGTCGCAACCGTTCTTCCTATGGCATGTGGGCTCGTCGAGTTCAAGGCTCACAACTGTCCGATACAAGTCAGCGATCGATTGCACAGTGGAGATTGGAAGGACGAATGGCCTCCAAGATTTTGCGGAAACACCCAGCCTTGGCCTCGGTTGAGGTCACCGCTACGAAACGGAAAAACTATCAGGAGGCTCCTTCACGAATCGTCGCGGTCATTTTTAGAGACTTAGTTTCAGCGGAGATTAAAAAACGTCTAGTGCTTCGCATCGGCCTAATGAAAGGCCGGCAAGGCCCCTATGATTGGCCACAACCAATGATTCATGACCTTGGTGACTCATTAATCATTGTATTCAACGATAGAGTCTTTACCCTGCCACTCTCTAAAAGCATGTTGAGTAGTTTGCCAAAGCCGCTACACTTTTCTCGGAGTCAGAAGGATCTTACTTTGGAGATGGGTAAGACGCTTGAAATACCCTGCCAGACTAACGGAGGAAAAGGCGCTACAAGCCTGACTCTTCATGGAGAGCGACGGGGTTTGAGTCTTGATAAATCGCGCAAGGTCATCGTCGTCGATTCACAGGTGATTTGGAAAAAATTCTTGAAAGATCTGCAAGCAGGACTCACGAAGAACCCACGAGGTGGAGCGCAGCTTAAAAAGTCCTTCAATAGATCTCGCACCCAATACAAGAGCTTCTTTGGGATCACGACCACCAAGATTCCATTAGCCATTCCCTATTCGGTTAGCGCCAGGGATGAAGAGGGTCAGACCGACAAGCTCAGCGGATGTGTGTTGATGCTCGTGCCCCCTGCGAGATTGGACAGCATGATTGAGACGGCCGAGAAAGACGCGATCGCGCAAAGCGCAGGTCCTAGCGCTGGGACCAGTGGTGGTGATCGTGCGCTAAGAGAAGAGAACTTGCGCCTCCGAGAAGAGCTCTCGAAGCTGCGGCTGCGCCTTGCTGATACTCTCGATGAAGTTCGCAAGCTTCGCGATAAGTTAGCGAAAGCCAAGAAGAATTAATTTTACGGTGGAGTCGGGGCCCGAGATCCAAATGGAAGGGATAGAGCCAAATCAATAGTTGAGGCTCTATCCGAGGGCGAATTCCGATCACTATTTCTTGCGCTGTTTAAGACTCAGCGATTGGATGTGCTTTCGCAGCTCCGGGAAGCCGGGAATTGTGTCGAAGTTTCTTAAGCAACATGTAAGTGGTGAAGGTCTCAACAACCTCTTCATCACCACCCTTGCGTTCAGCGTATGAGGTTACGAAGTTTCCGCTCAGGCTCGGGGAACCGTCCTTGGCATAGTCTGTGGGCCTTTTGCGACGTTTTGGTTGAGGGACATTGTCGCCGTCAAAACTTTGAGAGAACAACTCGATCACATTCATTCTCAGGCATATGGAGTGTCCCATTTCATGAACGAGAGTCCAATCAAGTGTTCCGCGACGGCGAGTGACTTGCCGTTGGGGTTTGCCTAAACGCTTCTCTTTAGCCGCGCAGTATTTAGCAACGGACAGGCGATAACCTTTACGCCCGACATCGTTTTTCCCACTGCCATCAAAGGCACCAGCGAGCTTTCGACCACTCATTATGTTGAATTGAACGAGCAGTTTTCTGTAGCTGAGAGGAAACAGCGCCTTAATCCGTGCCCAGCAACCGTGAGCGAGTTTGCCCGCTTCTTTGTCCGTCACGTGCTTGCCCACGAAGTTGTCATCGCGAATCTCAAAGACCGCGATGTACTTGTCCTGCGCCGCTTTCAAGGCGGCCTTATCGGGCACCTTGGTTCGCGGTCCGGCGACCGTTGTGTTTACTCCCAGTAAGAACAGGGAAAGACTGAGAAAAAGCCAAAAACGGTTCATCGGAAATATTCCTCTTGATGCAGATTGAGTTCCAACACGACACGAGCGTCTGGAAAATCGGAGTTCATAGATTCGCATACATTGTGCTTTCTCAAACATGAGAATATTATGAGAGAGCATTGTGTCTTTTACGTAGAGTCCGTGGCAGCTTCATCCTAAGATAGACTATTCGCGGCACGGCAAGAGAACGCCGCGAGAATCAAAGGAACGAAGAGCCCAAGAAACACGGGGCGATTGGAGTTGCACTCTGGGAATGACCTTTAAGAAATTGGGTAAAGCAAAGGCATTGGATGATTGGGGGAGGTCGTTCCGAAAAAGTTGATAAAGAAATGCAAGAAGATCATTAAAGACGCTGTGACGGCGATTGAGAATTTGGGAGAGTCGCCAAAACGCTCGAAGGTATTGAAGATCATTCAGCGGGCCGTGGAGGCGTTCAATGATCTTGACGAAAAAGCGTGCTTTATTGAAACAGATGAGCGGGAAGCTCTTACAGAGATTTTCGACTAAATGGCGAGCTTCGCTGGGCTTGATGAAGATTGTATTGCTGACGAATGGCGTGATTGGTAGTTGGGCTTCGGATTGGACGCTCGATACTGATG
>JARGOJ010000913.1 GCA_029210225.1 Planctomycetota bacterium | reverse complement strand
GTCAACGACTTAGACTTTCTGGGCGGGAACTAGTTAGTGAACGATTGGCCGAATGGCGACTTCATGGGTTGTCGACTTCTGAAACTGATGAAGAACTTGTAAAATCGACAATTGACCAGATTTATCAGTCTCTAGGCCAAGAGGCTCCCGACTATTTCTTTTGTGATTCCCCCTACGCTTACTTCTCTGAGATAGGACAACGGCGCGTGAGAGGAATAAACTTGGTCGATTCCATTCAGAGAACTCTTAATTACGACTGGGAAGACATTCGAGACAGACTTTTCAGCGGATTACGGAATGGTCTCTCTTCTCAATTGATCGGTCAAATTGAAGCTCATTGGAATGAAATATGGGGCGACTTCGGTTCGAAATTGGGCTTTGAACTATGTGTTGAGGCCCGCAAAGAGATGCGAGAGACCCTCAAAAACTTCGACGGCGATCCCGCTTGGGACCAGCTTTGGGCACAAACATTCAAAAATTTGCAGCAATCGTTTACTGGGAGCATGTCCTGTTATTGGCCCGCGCTTTATCTGACGGCGGAAGAGCTCGGCGTCCTCTTTGAAGAGAAGGAAAGGACGGTCTTGCAATATTGGTCGGGGCTCGCTCGATCCTGCTTCTTTTGGTACCCGTTTGGAACGGTCTGCTTCATCTCTCGCCGCCCAAGCCGCTTCTTCTTTGACGACGCGGGAAAAGCCAATGGCGTCCTATTTAAAGACGGCAGGTCACTTCGTTGGACGTCTTAGCGTCTTCGAATCCAAGCACCCAAAGAATTGCTTTTCATGACTCAGACGACAGCCACAACAGCAAATGTATGACCCAGGAAAATGACTCTGTCAAAGAGTTCCGATACGGTTTCCATGGGCTGTTTGCGAAATGGCTTCATAGCTGGTCCAAGCGAGGATCTTGCGTGGCTCGAATCAGGCATGAGTATAGCAGCTGGGATTTCCCAGACAGCGGCCTCAAACAGAGTTTATTCTTTGTGCTGATACAAGCCTCCACGAAAAAGGCACTTGGATCTTTTGTTGTATCATTGCTCGCCACGCTCTAAAATACGACCGTCAAGATCCACAGCGCCATCCCATCCAAGACCATAGGAAGCTCCCGTGTCAAGCAAAGCGACGTTCTCGCAACTTTGACAGAAAAAGAAGCTAATAGAAACATGAAGAAGCTCTATCACCCCTGCCTCATCTTCCTCTCTCTAATACTGATGGGCTGCTCCCCCGTAATCATTGGCGCGGTCGTCGTGGCGTCCTCCGCAGGTGGCGGTGGCGGTGGCGGCGGAGGCGGAGGCGCTCCTGAAGATCTGAGACCCAGAGCAACCATCAACAACGCTGTCGTCAACGAGACCGATGGCATCGTGACCCTGACAGTCACATTGAGTGAAGGCTTTGATCAGGGCTTACAAATTAACTTCTCCACCGCCAATGGCACAGCTCAAGCGGGAGTCGACTTCGTCGCCAACGCCGGTACCCTTAATTTCGAAAGTCAATCTCGAACGCGGACACTGGACATTCTGCTCATCAACAATTCACTCTTTGAATCTAATCGTCAGTTTACAGTTAATATTTCAACACAATTTCAGGGAATTCAGATCCCAAGCGCCAGCGCCACCATTACTCTCGTTGAAGATGAGCTCGATCCAGCCACGGCGTCTCAATTGACCTTGCTCGACAATATTGCGAATGGAATCGCCGATCAGCCACTCAATCCAATACGTGTCGCGATCACAGACGACTCTTCGAATCTCGTGGCGGCTGCGCAAAATCAGATTTTTGCAAGGTTCAAACAAGCGAGCGGTCAGTTTTTCGATCGAACGCGTTTTTTGAATAATGAACCTGTCGACGACCTGGCTACAGGCGATATCGATGGCGATGGTAAAGCTGATATCGTCACTGTCTCTCTCGACTCTTCACGATTCACGGTCTATCTGAACTCAACGAATCCTGGTGAAGCGGTCAGTTTTGTCGAAGTCCCCCAACTCGTTCAGAGCGCGACAAGTCTATTTGCCGTAGAACTGGCTGATTTGAACGGAGATGAGCTGCTTGACATCGTTGTTGGCAGTGGAAGCAGGGAAGGTGTCTTTGTTCACTTTCAAGATCCGAGCGGAGACGGTGTTTTTCTGGATGGGATCCAACTTGTGCCAACTTTAAACGAGGGGCAACTCTCTCTAGAGATCATCACTGGTGATCTAAACGGTGACGGCCTTATCGATGTCTTTTTCGCGAACGAACGAACCAACTCCTTTCTCCAAGATCCAAATGCCCCAGGATCATTCATTGAGTCGGATGCTCTGGGAGTTGCCCTTCGGTTCGCCCGACCTGTGCCCGGGGATTTCAACGGCGACTCGCTCCTTGATCTTGCGTTTATAGAAAGCGATGGCGGAGTTCGCTTCATGGTCCAAGATGCCAATGCCGGATCTATGGTCGATTTTTTCTCCAATAGAAACACCTTCGGATTCGGGGCGGATTTTTTCAATAGGACTCTCGCAGATATCAATGGAGATGGCTTACTCGATATTATTGGAGTCGGCGTAAGAGAGAGTATGGGTGGACGTTTTCTAATGAGTCGATTGCAAAACCCTAACATACAGGGTCGATTTGACGACCCGGTATTTCTCCCTGTCGACATTCCACAGCCGAAGAGAATGACTGTGCTCGACGTGAATCTTGATGGTCGCCCCGATCTTCTCACTAGCTCTCGCGAGTCGGGAGGCCTCACAGTTTTCCTCAATGATCCTAATTCTCCAAGTCTGTTTCGATTGAGTCCTGGGATACCTGGTTTTACCGAGGCCAGCATCGCCGCCGCCGATTTCAATTCCGATGAAATCTCAGACATCGTGATCGCCAATAACGCCTCAGCGCCAGAAGACTTCTCAGTCATATTGGGCGACCCTGTCGCAAGCTATGGCCTCCGATCTGGTCATTCTATTGATATAAATGATGAGGTAAAAACATTCGCCGTCGGAGACTTGAACGGCGACGCTCGCCCGGACGCTCTATTTGTCAATGACAGAGGCCTAAGCGAGAGCTTCCTTACTGTTCAACTCAACCTTGGAACAACTCCAGCGAACTTCGAAATGGCACCTCCCTTAGCAGCTGGCACAAAGCCCATCGAAGTAAAGATCGCCGACATGAACAATGACGGTCGTAACGATGTTATTGTTTGTGAACAGACGCTCGGCCTCGTCCGTATATTCTTTCAAGCTGCCAATGCACCAGGGACCTTCCCAAACAATCAAGTCTTCGTTGTCGGAGCTACTCCACAAGGGATCGCTGTTGGGGATCTGAACAATGATGGACGGACAGATTTTGCCACATTTAACAACAGCAACACCATAACAATCAGTTTACAAAACGCTCAATTACCCGGCCAGTTTGCCACACAGTCAATCGCCCTCGCCGCCGTCCCCCGATCTTTAGAAATCAATGATTTCAATCAAGACAATGTTATGGACTTTGTCATCGGAGATCGTGATGCGAACAACATTCTCTTCTACTTCCAAAGCCTCAATACTCCCGGTACTTTTCCCATAGTTGCAACCTTAGCGAACGGGTTTCGAGCTGAAAAGATCTCTGTTGGAGACTTCGATAATGATGGAATTCGCGACATCGCAGCATCGAATGCTTTGAACCTCCGAATGCTCGTTCAATCTCCGTCAATTCCCGGCCAATTTGAAGCAAGATCAACCCTCGTTTTTCCTGACGGACTAAGGAGTTTTGCAGTGGCCGATATCAACGGTGATCTAAGAGATGACATTGTCATCTCGGCAAGAGTTAACATAGATGGCAATTTCACCGAAGCCTTGTTCACCGCCCTCCAAAGCCCCACGACCCCCGGTCTTTTCCCAGCCTTCGTTCGGTTTGGTCAGGGATTCTTCTCATCTGAATTAGCGATCGCCGACTTCGACAATGACGGTCGCCCTGAAGTCATGTCTCTGAATGCTGACATTCTCGGCGCAATCATCCA
>JARGOJ010000912.1 GCA_029210225.1 Planctomycetota bacterium | reverse complement strand
TTCTTTCCTTAGAACTCAATTCCCCCCAAAACTATTCAATGGAGTCAGATTCCAGATTATCCATACTCTGGGTAAAGGTCGAGTATTCCCAAGAATTATTACTCTCAAAGCCCTCCGAAACTCTGCACCGAATCAATGATCATCTCACAGTGACCGCGCTACACGAAAACCAATTCTAGAGACGCTCATGTCTTTTATATAGCTCGACCGACTCGCTGATCGACAGTAACGCGCATAGCTGCCGAAGTCGCCTCCCCGGCAAAAAGATTGATCTTCAGTTAATTCATGAAATGGCGTCCCATCGGATTTGATTGGTATCGCGACACCAGGATCCTCAATCCACTCTTGAACATTACCCAAAGTATCAATCAGTCCAAAGGCATTCCAAGCGCGTGATTGCCAATGTTCCTCAAGCTTCTGGGTCCTCATCAGTGAAGACGCGAGGCCTGCACGGCAGTTTCGGTAATACCAACAGTATTGGCCGTCGATGCTCCCCCCCCAGAAAAATTTGTCCGTTGAACCGGCACGATTCGCGAACTCCCACTCTTCTTCAAAAGGTAGACGCAAACCATCTCCGACAAATTCCAACCAGTCTTTGCAGTCCTCCCAAGACACTGACTCCATCGGACGATCTGGATCTTCGAAGTGACTGCTATTGTAGTATCCTTGCGCCACCCACTGAGCCTGAGTGACAGGAAAACGAGCCATCAAAAAGGGCTTCACTTCGAAGGTTGCGGGCATTTCGACTTGCTCTAAAGCGTCCTCGAAGGACAGCCGCACCTCTCCCCCAGGAATGAGGTGAAAAATCAGCGAGGACCTTCCATGTTGGAAGCTCGCGATGCGATGAGAGTGTTGTCCACACTTATATATACAGGTATCTATGTATTCGAATTGAGAACCAAGCCGCTGACGAATCTCCTGAATGGCGAGGTCTTGAATTCCCGGAGAAAGGCAGGCCCAGACCTCCCTATCTGAGAGAAGATCGACAAAGACACCGCGGCCTTCAATTCTTGCCCGAGCGAGCAATGCTTTTTGTTTAGCGGCGATGTTTTCAGGATCGAGGAGAGAGCGCCGAGCCCAATGATTTTCGTCCATAGGCCAGAACACTAGTCTCTCATTTTTCGGCCGGCCACTGACCAATCACAACGCGGTCGTGACCGCCGTAGTCTCTTCGTATCTCAACGTTCCGATAGCCAATCTCAGTCAGACCATCAATCGCTAGTTGACCCCGTCCAGCGCCTAACTCCATGGCTAAAAAGCCACCGGGAGCAAGAATGTCTTTCGCTTGCCTCGCAAGCTTCAGAGTCAATCCCATGCCATCCTCTGTGTCGTCAAAGAGCGCCAGGCTTGGTTCGTGATTCATAACCTCTGGGGTTAAGGCTGGCTTCTCTGACGGCGAGATATAGGGCGGGTTAGAGACAATGAGATGGAGCGGCCCTTGATCTTTAAGCGCTTCGCAGAGGCTGCCCTCTAAGAAGGTGAGGCCTTCCACCTCGTTCGCTTCCGCGTTTTCCTTTGCTTGAGCGAGAGCCTCTTTGGAAATGTCCGTCGCGAAGCCGACGTTCTCACGCTTTGCATTCTTCTTAATAGAGATCGCGATACAACCGCTCCCCGTGCCAATATCCGCCCAACGAGGAGGAACTTCGGCTTCGAGGTTGAGTCGCTCCAAGGCAAAGTCGACGAGAAATTCAGTTTCAGGCCTTGGAATGAGAACGGCGGGGCTGACTTTGAACAAGAGCGAGTAAAAACCTCGCTCTCCTAAAATGTAACTGAGGGGCTCACGATTGCCCCGACGTCTGAGAAGCTCGCGAAAGGCATCAACCTCCGACTTGACCAGCGGTCGATCGAGGTCCATATATAAATCCAAACGACGACAGTCCAAGACGTGAGCGAGAAGCATCTCCACATCGAGGCGGCCATCTTCCACTTCTTTAGATTTCAACCAATCCTGTGAAAGTCTTGTCAGTTCACGAATTGTCTTTGTCGTGGACACTATGGACACCTCTTTGGAACCTCAAAAGGAGCGTTTCTGATCGTCTTCTTTAGGCGCTGGCGTTTTTGAGCCTTCTTTGGCTTTGACATAAACACCGAGCTTCACGCTTTTCACCGCGGCGGCGAGAATCGCTTTTCCCTTACCTTCAGGAGCCCCCTCAAAAATTAGGACGTCCTTTCCACGGAGGGTCATAAGCTGCTCTTCACCGTCTTTAGCAAAGCTCAGGACGCCATCGATAGGCTTGACAGCCCGTTGTTTGTACTTCTTGAAAAGCAGCTTCCTGTAGGCGCTAGCAAACTCTTTCGCGTCCTTCTCGCTATCCCAAGTTGTATACCAAACCACTGACGCTTTCTTCGCATCTTTGACTTCGTAGCTGTGAAGGCGGTCGCCATCCCATCCTGCGCAAGCCGCTTCGTTCTTGTCTCCCAAGAGATCTTTGAAGACAGTTTGAAAGCCCATTTCACCAAGGGTGTTGACTTCTTTTTTACTCCATCCTTCGCCAAAAGAAGAGGACAAGTCTGCGAAAGCAATAGCCGTTGGCTCGTCGCGCTCACCAATGAGTTTCTCTGGGTGAAGGACCTGCTCCGAAGACGTTGGAGGAGTTTTGAAGAGCTTCTCAATCGCCTTCCAGCCACCTTTTTTCTTCACGGCCATAACCATCTTTGCGCCCTTGTAATAAGGATCAACGAGGGTTCTGTATAGGTAACGAGGAGTCTCTTCAAGAACGGCGAGGCCCTTCTTTTGAGTTTCACTGCCGCCCTGCATTCCGAGGGCCATTTTCTGCATAGCGATGAGGCGCTCACGGTCCATGTTGGCGGTCATATTGATCTGCATGTCGACCATGTTCGCGGCCATCCCCATTTTTTCGATAGCATAGATCGTCATGACGTATGTGGCTTCACCTTCAACGAGGAACTTGGCGGCAGTCGCCATATCGTCGTTGTCTTTGATTCCCGCATAGAGCTTATCGATCTGGAAGTACTGATCTTGAATCGCGTGCTGCAATTCGTGGAGAGCGGTGGTGTCGATCTCACTGGCCGGCATATCCGTTTTAAGAATGTAAAAGGTGTCATTGGCGGGGTTGTAGTATGCCGCGGCCTGGCTGCCAAAGAGATTGACGTAGGCTTTTTCAAGGTCGTACTTGGCGGGTAAGAGTCCGAGGCGCTGATAGAGGCGAGAAATCGCAACCATTCGGGCCGCCGGCATTTCATCCTTGAGGGACTTTTCGAGGTACGCGCGGAAGTCTTTGGCCGTCTGATACTTGACCTTTACTTCGCTCTTGAAAGGAAGGCCGCGGATCTTCACAAGGGCTTTGCGAATCGCGGGCATTTTGTCGCGAATCGCCTTCACTTCTTTAGGCTCTTCCGTGTCCTGCGCAAGTGTAGGGACGGCTGCGAGCACACCCAAAACGACAAACAACCAACGTTTCATCGGATACTTTCCTCGAACTATCATTCCAGATTTCATCGAAACTCAGATCATGTCCGCGAATCATAGGTTTCCCGTACGTCCTCGCCAAGTTCAAAGGGCAATTCTTCTCAGGAAATTAACAGCGCTCAGCAAGGACGACAGGCATTTCGTGAAAGAGCTGCCGCTTCTCTCTCCAAGGGATATATTTCTCCCTCATCCAGCGACTATCAAAATGTTCGACGGCCCGAAATCCATGGGTGCTGAGCGCCAAATTGAGCTGACTTTTTGTAAACGAGCTTTTCAAAGCTTCCCCCAGAAGCCTTAAACCGCCTGTCATCAGCGCCTGGCGACCCCAAAGAACTGGCGCCATGCGGGTCAGGCGGATCTCTCTATTCCAGTAATCGAAGACCACTTGACTCCCCGGGCTCAACAGGCGCGCCAGCTTCGAAAGAGTCCCGTGGACCGCCATCTTTTCAAGGTAGTAAGTCACTCCTTCCCAAAAGACAAAGGTCTTCTTTGATCTAGAAAAGCCCGCGGCCTCCAGTTTCTGGCAGAGGTCTTCACT
>JARGOJ010000911.1 GCA_029210225.1 Planctomycetota bacterium | reverse complement strand
GACCATTTTCTCCGATGCGTTCCTTTGAGTTCTCACTGAGGGTCCTCCACGTCTCGCTGCAAGGTCTAAGGCTGAGACCCAAGCCATTCCGTCGTCCGTCTGAGGCCGACCAACAGTGGTGTAACAATCGTGCTCAGTCTTCACCGAGCCGGGAACCCAGCGCCAACCTTGACCGGCGTTGTAGGCGAACTTGAAGTCCAGTGATAGGTTTTGTTTGTTGAGCCCATCGCCGAGTTGAGGCGCCTCTAGGCTTAAGACCTTGCCAGGGCTGAGATCGACAGCGTAGCTATTGCCAAGCAGAATCGCGATCTGCACTCCCTGTACTGGATAGCCACAATCTACGGCTTGTCCCTGGTGTCCTGCTTGGCTGCCGAGGAGCACGGTCAGCTTGGGAGTGCTGCCTTGGGGGTAAGCAATGGGTAGGGCCCGACCTCGGGTCTTGATTTGTCCGCTTAATGTTCTGGGAGGAGAAGATAGATTTGTCCATTTACTCGGAAGAGGAAGGGGGAGGCCATTGGAATCGTCCAAGCAGCGCGCTCCGAGGGGACTGGCTTCTAATATCCATGGCAGGCCAGCGGAATCAACGGCGAAGGAGTTGCCGACGATGTTTTGATCGGGTCTGTGAAAGGCCAAGGGAATGCGTTGTTCGCCGTTCTTTGCAGCGTCAAAGCGCATGGCGAGAATGCCGAGTCGGGCCACATTGACTGGGTTTTCCCGAACCACTCCGTCGGCTTCAAATCTTAGGGAATAGGCGCCGGGTTTCACGAAGAAGCCACGGGCATCGTGTCCAGTCCAACTGTCTCTATAATCGCGACCGGTACTGCGTTGTCCAGAGAAGAGGGAGCGAACGACTTGGCCTCGACTATCCCGAACAGTGAGCTTCGCGGAATAGCTCCCGCTGCCATTGGCGCGGGACGATATCGATAATTGCGCGCCGGACAGCTTCGGATCGAAGACCCGCTCGGAGAGCACCGAACTGTCAGTCACAGACGCTTCCGCGACTGCTGTGAAGAGGATAAGCAATCCTGTAAGCAGGATTCCTCGCACGAATCTTCTCAGAGAAGAAACACGCTGGCTCACATGACTCTCGGTACGTTTCATAACCGACCTGCCTTGAACACTCTAGGGTGATGGATCGCTCAACACATACTTTTTCGTGAATAGCGACCTTAACCCGCATAGAGAAGCAGTGGGAGCGTAAACTTAGATATTGCAAAACTGAGACATTCGCCATAAGAACCTTTACTGAAAAGGCTTACCTCTGCTCCTCTGATCATTCATGACCTCACAGTGAAGAATGGTCTCGTTGGAATTCCCGACGAAAAAACCGACGGAGTGAACTTCTCTATACAATTCAATAGATCGGATTCGACGGTGAGGGATAGCCTTGGCTAAATTTAGGAGAATTATTCAAAGCGCATGGCCGCTGACTCCCGTCCGCCGAGCCATTTCGTCTTTACCCTGCTGCGACGAATGGTTGGAAGATTTAACGACCCTGGAGAGCCCTGCATTCGGGCTTCTTGACAGCGATCGTCTGACTTGGCTGAGTTACGATGAATTCGTCTTCAATATTTTCGCGGATATCTATGAAGATCTTCACCTGCCGCAGCCCAAAGACGACCTCATCGACTTCTTTCTCTGCCACGCCATGATTCTCCTTATCATTGATGGATATTTCGGCCGCCCTAAGGGCAACAGTAAAATTAAGATCCTCGATTCGCGCTCTCAGCGTATGTTGAAGAAGTTTGCCAAGCGCGAGAACCTTGAAATTAATGACAAGAGCCTTCAACAATTACTCGTAAATCTCACCGCGGAGTTCATCTTCGGTTTTGATGGCCTCGTCACTGATTTCGAAGAATCCGCGAAGCTCTCATTTCTGCGTTTTTCTTACGCGGCTCTGCCCGTTTACCCAAACGACTTCCCCGAGAAGCATTTGCTCACCGATTTCGTTCAGCTACTTCAGCCGATGCTCGACCAAAACCAAACCTACGTGCGTCGCGAGTCTCTCATTAACGAGCTCCTCTTTCTGATTTACGGAGATCAAGAACAGCCAACGTTTCGCCCCCGCCTTCAGAAAGATCTCATCGCCAATTCGAGAGCGATCCAAGATGCAACGGAGCGATTTTCCCAATCCTACAATGAACTCAAATCGAAGTGTAACAATGACCTCCGCTCCTACTTAGAGTTTCTACCCGATCGAGATAAGCCGTTTAAGGAGGAGAGTGATTCTCTCAGAATCAGTGACAGTATGCGAATTCACATGCAGTTATTGAATGCTGGAGTGGGAGATTACCGCATATTAGAATTAATTGGCCAAGGCGCGATGGGCAATGTTTATCGAGCTTTCAGCCAAGACAATGACTTCGTCGCAATTAAGATTCTACGTTCGGCGCGGGCCACTCAAACCGATGAAATCACTCGTTTTGGCCGGGAAATTGAAATTACGATGTCCCTCAATCATCCGAATATTGCGAGGACCATTGAATATGGGATACGCGACCAAAGTATCTACTTAGTTATGGAGCTATTAGAGGGTGGAGACCTCGAAGATCGATTAGATGTTGGCACAACAATTAGCGAAAACGAAATATGGTCAATCATTCGGCAAGTTGCGCAGGGACTCGACTATGCATGGAATCACCCAAAGCAATTTGTTCACCGCGATTTGAAGCCCGGCAACATTCTGTTTGATTCCAAGGGCCAGGCGAAGATCTCCGACTTCGGTCTCGCGGCTGGATTCTCGGCCGACGCCACGCGCCTTACGATGGAAGGTGAGATCGTCGGAACACCCATATACATGTCTCCAGAACAGGTCATGGGTGCTGAAGACGTCGACATTCGCTCAGACCTCTGGAGTCTAGGGGTCATCGCGTTTCTGGCACTGACTGGTGAGTATCCGTTCCTAGCAGACTCCATCGTTGACCTCGCCAACAAGGTTCTCTCCGATCCACCACACGACGGCGAAGCACTCTTAGCTCCTCTCTCCGATTTCAGTCGAGGAGCCATCTTGAAATTGCTTGAGAAGAAGGTGAGCAATCGTTTTCAAGACCCGAGAGCGCTCATTGACGCGATCGACGCCGCTTTTCCGACCCTCGCCGCCTCGCAAGAAAGCACGGCCCAGATTGAAAACCCAGCGCCGAAATCAGTTCAGTCCTATTTACAAATTGACAACTCTCATAAGCTCTCCATTTTACGGGGTTCTCAACTCAATCTTGTTGAACCTGATCAATTTGACCTCTCCCTTACCAAGGTAGAAACGGAAGCTGCGTTGGTTACAGGTCCCTTCCAGGAGCTCGTTCCTCTCACCCTTCGATTGACGAATCGAAATACAGATCCCCAGCCCATTTACATCAATCAAGACAGCTTAAACTCCGGTCAAGATGCCATTCTGGAGAGCAACGATTGGATTCACGGCAGCGAGAGCTTCTCTGTCCGAATAACCTACCTTCCTGGAGCAACTCTCCTTACTCAAAAGGGCCAGAGTCAAGCCGCGGCGCTTTGGCTACATGGTCCGTTCTCGCTGGATTCTCTCCCACTCTCTGCTTTTGATTGGCCAGCCTTGAGCGGAACCATCATGTTCCATGGTCACGATCTTTACTACGTGCCGCAGTCCCCCTTCACCCTCCAAGATCGGCAAATCGCCCCTGGAACCCCCATGAAATTAGGGGTCATGAATGCCGGAGATGTTGGAGCCTTACCGTTTCAACTTGTTCATGAAGAATGTCCGCTTGGGCCTTTCCGAATCGCTTGAACTCAACGGTGATAAGGACGACGGTCAGCGCTTTGTCATTCTTCAATTTCCCCCAAGGACTAGGGGTCGCAAATTTTTTCAATAAGTTACAATGTGCAGTCGTATTGTGAATTTTCGTTTGTTGGAGAACGAGGACGCTGTCACTGTTCAGCGCCGGTTGAGAGAGCGCTTTCAACCCTCCAATTTTGTCACAAGAAGGAAGATCCATGGCCACTGATGAGC
>JARGOJ010000910.1 GCA_029210225.1 Planctomycetota bacterium | reverse complement strand
CCTGCGAGGCGGTGGTTCCCAGTCAATCGGTGTCACGAGTTCACGCCTCGATTCAACCGACGAAGAACGGTTGGACCATTCATGACCTCGGTTCTCGCAACGGTCTTTTCATAAATGAGAAAAGGCTTGAACCTCACGCTTCACAGTTACTCCCAACGGGAGCGAGCATCACTCTTGGAAAGAAGGTGCGGCTTTGTTTCCTTGATTCGGCCTCACTCTATTTCTCGGTCTTGTCTCCAAGCGATGATAAAAAGAAGAGCCTCGATTTAGACCAGAGCGCTCAATTCTTCGCCGGATACAAGAATACGAGCGAGGAATTCTCGCTCCAAGAGTTCATTGACAAGTCAGCGGACTATGGTTTTCAAGACTTTCTCCAACATTTCAAAACACCGGTGCTGGTCCGATTGCAATCGGACATCTTAGATGAGTCAAGCTCTGGAGAGCAGACAGGGAAGCTGCGCCGCATGACCCCGAACCTATTCGCCAAAGGAGCCTTTTGGACCTTAGGAGAAGAGAAGCCAGAATTGACTATGGGGCGTGATATCCAGAATGACATTATCCTTGGTGGTTCTCGCGTCTCCCGCCGCCATGCTTGCCTTAAACAGAGCGAAGGAAAGTGGGAAGTGGAGAACCTTAGCACCTCCGAGAAGGTGAAGGTCCGTGACCAAAGCATTGAAGACGCTTGCTCCCTCTTCGATGAGGATTTCATTCGCCTCGGGCGCTCCTGCCTCTTGCAGTTTATGACTCCGACCAGTTTCTGGAAGTTCACCCGCATGTATTTAAAGATCACAAACTTCTAAAAGCGGCTCGTGTTTTGCACTTATCGCCTTGTTCGATAGAATCTTGAACCTCAATCAAAGAACAAGGTGATTCTCTATGAAAGCGGCCCTCATTTATGAGTACGGTCCTCCCGATGTCTTTCGCGTCGAGGATACAGACACTCCAAAGCCCCTCCCCAATGACGTCTTGATTGAGGTTCATGCAGCCAGCGTCAACCCGGTCGACTATAAGATTCGTATGGGTGGCCAGCGAGGCGCCATCCGCCTGCGCATGCCGGCCATCTTGGGATTGGATGTCTCAGGACGGGTCGCAGAGGTCGGCGCCAAGGTCACTCAATTCAAGGTCGGGGACGAAGTCTATAGCTCCCCGACGCACCGACGCCCAGGGACTTACGCCGAGTTTGTCGCCATCGATCAAAGCGCGGTCGCCCTCAAACCTAAAAATATGACTCATCAAGAAGCCGCCACCATTCCCCTGGTCGGTCTCACGGCCTGGGATGCCCTGGTGGTCAAGCGTCGTCTCAAAAGCGGGGACAAAGCCTTTATTCAAGCAGGCTCTGGAGGCGTCGGGTCTTTTGCAATACAGCTCGCCAAGCATCTTGGGGCCTACGTTTCCGCGACTTGCAGCACCAAGAACGTCGAAATGGTGAAGGGTCTTGGGGCGGACCAGGTCATTGACTATAAGAAGGAAAATTACCTCGACATTATTAAGGACTACGATTTGGTCCTTGAAGCTCTCGGCGAACCAGAGCAGAGCAAGGCCTTAAAAGTGCTCAAGAAGGGCGGCTTACTCGCGGCCTTGTGCGCCGGTCTCCCAGAGAACACCAAGGCCTATGGACCGAATCTCGGCCTCATCGCCACTGGGATCGGCCTCGTGAAATTCAAAGCCAAGGCTCGCTTCGGTTATGGCGTCAGCTCAACCCAGGTTCTCCGAGCCTCTAGCGGCGCTTTCCTCTCTCAAATCACCGAGCTTATTGAGGCTGAGAAGATCAAAGCAAGCATCGATAAGGTCTTCCCCCTCACAGAGATCACCGACGCTCATCGCCATATTGAGACCGGGCGAACCCGAGGGAAGATTGTCATCGCGGTGCGATAAGTCGCCCTCTAAATATTGTGGCACGGCGGTTGCGTTACTCCCTTGGCAGTCAGCGAAGATAGACGAGGGATCACCGATGAATACTCAGTTCTTAAGACGCGCAGCCATCATTTCCGCCATCATTTCCGCCACGATCGTCTCAGGTGCTAACAACTTGGCTCAAGGTGAAACGTACTTTCGCGGAGATCTGAAGCATCGTCCTCGCATGAGCTTTGACGGACGGGATACTCAGCACATCCAACGAGTTGCAACCCGCGTCAACGCTCAGCAGCAGCCCTGGGCAAATGCTTACAAGGCCCTCGTCAACCTCGCAAAGAACGGCCAGACCAAGAATCATCGGAACAGCGGCTGGAAGAGCAAGAACGACTCCTACGCGATCCTTTATAGTGAACAGACAAAGAACGGGCAGATCGCCAAGGCCAAAGCCTTCGTTGCCTGGTATTACCTGACCACTCAGAGCAACCCAAGCTGGCATCCCTTACCAACCGGATCTCAGGGGAGCACGGACGCCTGGATTCGTCAGCAAATCAATGAGTCGGTCCAAATCCTCGAACAAATGTACGATCGCTGGCCTTGCTATAAAGGCTTCAAGGTCATTAACCGTGGCATCGTCGCCGCCGACGCCCTCACGCTCAATTCGGAGGCCTACGACTTCCTCGCGGCCCTCCCAAGCGCCTGGCGACCTTCTCAAAGTCGTATGAACAACGCCGCCGACCGCATCGCCACAATGGCCGCTGACTTTCGCTTCTGGTCCTTTAGCATCGCCGGCAAAACCAATCATGACATTCGCGTCGCCAGCGGCCTCGGCGCCGCCGCAGTCAGCCTCAACCGCTACAATAAGTATCGCTGGTACAAGCCAGGCACTTGGTACAAGCGCCCCAGCGGCTGGATGAAGTGCTCCCTCAAGCACCTCGATCCACGACGAAGCAAGAGCGACCTCAGCTATCAACTCAGCGCTGGCGCATACAATGAAGGCAGCTCTTACTACCACTACGCCGCCGACCTCTACCTCCCTTTCCTCTTTGCTCACAACCGCTTTCTGTCGGGGCAGGGTGGCTTGCTCAATCATTCAAAGGTTATCCAGGGAAGCCGCTGGCTCGCCGAGCTCTCCATGCCCGACGGTCGCCGCCCCGCCATTGACAACTCACCATTTATTAAAGACAGCACACCCGGCTATTGGCTCTCAAGAGCGAACGGCGCAACCACCAACGCAAGCACCCGCCGCCTCATGCTTTGGGACTGGAAGAACGCCAGTTACCCCGGCGCAACCGGACGCCGCGCCGTCAACCTCATGGCCTCCTTTGACCCAACAAACACCGAGCGACAAAGCACCCAGAGCCCCGGCATCAACCTTGGCTCGGTCAAGCCCAAGCGTGGCCAGGCCGTCTTCCGCTCAGGCTGGACCAGCGATGATAGCTACCTCATCGTCAACGGCGAGCACGGCGACGCCCGCAAGCGCGGTCACGCTCACGAATCCGTCGACAATGGCCAATTCACCTTCTACGCCTTCGGCGACCTCATCACCGTTGCTCCTGGTTACGCCGGCTTCTCTCAAGTTGATAAAACCAATAAAGCCGAACATCATTCAATCGTCCTCGTCGATGGCAAAGGCCCCAAAACACCCAAAAAACCTCTCATCGGTGACCACCGCGCCCGGGGCGAAGACGCCTTTCTTAAAACGGGCTCAAGAACTCAGTTAAACTCGTCCCTCTCAATGGTTGAGGTCACCACCCGCTACGAAAAAACCGATATCCGCAGGACCATTGGCCTCGTTGGACAACGCTACATCTTCATCGAAGATTACTGCCAAAATCGCAGAAAGAAGACCTATAGCAGTCAGATTCACGTCAACGCCGGCACCGCTAAGAACCGCCCTCTGACCATTCAGGGCCAGCGCGTCCAATTCGAGACCAATAAAAAACGTGTCCCAGTCACGGTCCTCAGCCAAGCCACGGAATCTCTCAGCGTCTCCAAACGCGCCACCTTCGATGCCTTCGGAGAGAACCCCCGAGGCCACGACGCCATCGACTACAAAGCCCGCGGCAAAAACGTCACCTTCCTCACCGTCGTCGCTATCAATCCTCCAGGAACCGCCGCTCCTC
>JARGOJ010000909.1 GCA_029210225.1 Planctomycetota bacterium | reverse complement strand
GGTGATAAGCGCTCTGAGAGCGTGAAGAACGTGAAAGAACCCATCAGCTTCTATCCCGTTCATTGGGAATGAAAGCAAGGAAAGTCATGCCATGTCGGATCTCTCGATCTACCACAATCCCCGCTGTTCGAAGAGCCGCCAGACCCTTAAATTACTTGAGGAAAAGGGACACAAGCCAGCCATTATCCTCTATCTGAAAGACAGTCCTGGGGCCTCGGAGATCAAGAATCTCCTCGAAAAGCTCGGCATCAACGCCGCCCAGTTGATTCGAAGGAAAGAGGCGCTTTACAAGGAACTGGGCTTGAAGGGGAAGGCAGACGACGCGCTGATTCAGGCCATGGCGGATCACCCTAAATTGATCGAGCGGCCCATCGTCGTGCTCGGGGAAAAGGCCAAAATCGGTCGGCCTCCTGAGGGTGTTCTCGATTTGTTCTAAGCCAATCTCGACCGTTTCTAGAGCGTCGTTCTGCCTGATAGAGCGCTCCATTCCAAAATTGTAACGACGACAACGAAATGACCCCGTGATGCTCGGACGTCCCCTCTTATTTGAAAAACATGACGATAGCCACGGCGCTTACTTCGAACTGAAGTCCGTGCTCCATAGATCTCGGTCGAAGCATCAAGAAATCATTGTTTTCGAGAGCAAGGCTCACGGCAAGGTCCTGTTCATCGACGGACAAATGATGTTCACCGAATTCACCCGAGGCCCCTACAACGAATCGATGGCCGAAATCCCCATTCACACTCATCCCGGTCCGAATTCGGCGCTGATAGTCGGCGGCGGCGATGGTTGTGTTTTGGCGAGCGTCCTCAAGCATCCAGAAATCGAGCGGGTCACTGTTGCCGAGCTAGACGGTGAAGTGGTGGAGGTCACTAAGAAGTTCTTCCCTCTTTTACGAGAGGCGTTCGCCGATCCCCGAGTGACGATGCGAATCGGCGACGGCGCGGCCTATGTGAAACAGACGTCTGAGACCTTTGATATCTGCGTGATTGATTCCACGGATCCGTACCTTGATGACAACCCCGAATCGGTCGCGACTCCTCTTACCCAAGCCGATTTTTACGATGGTTTGAAGAGGGTATTGGGGGAAAACGGCCTCGGCATTCAAATCCTCGGTCATCACTATTTTTATAAAAAGATCTTCCGGCTCCTCATAAAACGACTTCGAAAAACCTGGAATTTTACCGACCTCGCTCTCGTTCCCGTTCCCTTTTATATTTCTGGGACATGGGCCTTAGGGCTCTTCTCTCAATCGGCCTTCGACCCGCGCAGTCCCCGCGACTGCACGATTGACGAATTCGAGTATTACAATACCGAGGTGCATAAAGCGGCCTTCGCTTACCCAAACGATGTTCGACGAATCTTGCAATCCCTGTAAAAGCCGCAAACTTAAGGGGTAAAAAGCACTGGATTCCAAACTTTGACCGATTTACATTGAACTTATCGATCTTTAGTGGTGTTCAACACCCATGGGATACTCTGTACTTTTATGTCGAGTGTCTTTGAAGAAAGAACGAGGCTCCGGCGTCGAAGAACCGTGGCTTCATTGTTGGTTTGTTGGGAAAGGAAGAGAAATGACGATTCGAAAACGCAGTCTCCTCGCGATCGGGGCGTTCAGTCTGGCGGCGATTATTGCCGTCCCCGTGTTCGCTGGGAAAGTCACGGTCGCCTCGGCACAAAAAGATGTGCTCAATGGCATGAAGACGAACAATGAGCAGCTCGTCGCCGAAGGACTCCATAACCTCCGCGCTCTTGGCGGAAAGAAGGGTATGGGAGCCGTTCTAAAGCTTCTTGGAAAATACTCCAAGAAGGGGCTGAGCGGAAAGTTCTATTGGCAGCTCATCAGCGGCGCCACGGCCTTCAAAGATAAAGAAGGCCTCACCGCGCTCGGCGACTACATCATCTCAAAGAAGAAGACCTCACTCGCCAAGGACCTACTATTTGGCCTACAAAACAACGTGAGCCCCAACGTTCTGCTAGTCCACCGAAAGGTCATCGAAAAGGGCGACTTCGATCAGAAGCTCCTCACCGTCGACCAATTGGCAACGATTAAGCGTGCGGAATCTGGTGACCTGCTTGCTGAGGTTCTTGAGAAGGAACCTTCAGAGCAGTTGAAGCAACGCGCTATGAATGCTCTTGGAGCGCTCACAGGAAAGGCTTTGGGAGATCCCCAAAACTGGATCGGTTGGTGGAAATCCAATCGAGACAAAGAGCCCTTCAAAAAAGAAGGCGATGACGCCCTCGATAGTGGCATGGGCAGCGTGACTCGGGACGGTGCTCGCGGCGGAGAAATTGGCTCGATTGAACGACTCAAAAAAGGTCGCGTGATCGTGATTCAAGGTGGCGCCTGTTGTAAGAAGTTCGATCACAACTACGACGCTATCGATGTGGTCCTTCGGAACCTCGGTATCAAGTGCGAGACCATGAACAAACGAGAATGGGCCAAGGTCAAGCCTTCTGAGCTCAAGAACATCATGGCCGTACTCCTCAACTGCACTCAAAACAACGACCACTGCATCTGTCCCACATGTAAGCCTACCGGGGCCACAAACATGCGGATGCAAACATGCGGCGGCTGCACGAAACACACCATCGTCAACGACAAGATGCCCGCCGACGGTATCAAGCTCCTCAAAATGTTCGTTGAGTCCGGTGGATACTTCTTCAGCGAAGACTGGGGCCTCTACGAAATCATCGAAAAAGCTTGGCCAGACATCGTAAAAGTTGGGACCTTCCTCCGCGATCACGATAAGGCTCCAAAGGGTAAGCCTCCAGCTGGAGGCCGCTCCATGGCAGCCCTACCAAAAGGCAACGAGGTCAAAGTGACTCCTGCGCCCGGCGCCTCGACTCACCCATACATGCGTGGAGTCTTCCTCAAGCCAAAAGAAGAGAAAGTGGCTGAAGGAGGCGCCAGCGGTGGCACGGTTGCCCGTGGTGGTCAAGTCGGCACCGAATTCCGTTCACCAAGTCACAAGTGGACGATCGATGATGACAGCCCGTCAACAAAGATCATCGACCGTCGTCGAGTCCGTGTCTTGCTCGAAAGCGACGAACTCAACAAAATCTCAAAAGGTGACAGCGCTGTCGCTTTCGTCTTTCAGGTTGGCCGTAACGCCAAGAAGAAAGACAAGCGCGTCGCAACCGGCGGCAAGAAAGCGCGCCAAGTTGGAACGGAAGAGAGCAAGCCCGGTGGCCGCGTTCTTCACGTCCTCTCACACTTTGGCAAGCAAAGCTCCGCCGAAGACGAAGCGGCCCTGCAGAACTTGCTCTACAACTTCATGTTGGAGTGTGCTCGCCGTCGGGCGCCTCGGTAAACGTTGATCTTAGACTCAAATCTCAATCGGGACAGCGCTCAAGGCACGCTATAATTAGCACCTAGAGTCACTGTCCCGACTGTCATTTTGTAGAAAGCGAAAGGCCATGATCCCCTCGGAAGTCCGACTTTCCTACTGCATGAACGTTCACTCAATAGAAGAGCTGGCGGCGCTCAAAAAGGCCCTCAGAGAACACGCCGAACCGATTGGCCGTGAATTTGTCGGAGAGAAGCCCTTCCCTGTGGGCCTCTGGCTCTCCGCGGAGTGCGTCAACTTCTTGGGGCAAGATGGAGAACTGGATAAGCTCACAGACTTGCTTCAAGAGCTAAAGCTCGAAGCCTTCTCGGTCAACGCCTTTCCTATGGGTGGTTTTCACGATGTCAGGGTCAAAGAGAAGGCCTATAAGCCCACTTGGCTTCGAGAAGAGCGCCTTCAATACAGTCAGAACGTCGCCAAAGTCTTGGCCGGTCTCCTCCCTAAGCATGCGTCCTTTGGGTCAATGTCGACGGTGCCTCTGTCGTTTAAGCCTTTCCAAGACGACATGGAGCAAATGGTCGCGAAATTAACGGAGATGGGGACTTTCCTCCATGACTTGCACGAAGAGACAGGAAAGGAGATTGTCCTTTGCCTTGAACCCGAGCCGTGTTGTGTTTTATATACCAGCGCC
>JARGOJ010000908.1:3180-3984 GCA_029210225.1 Planctomycetota bacterium | reverse complement strand
CCTTTTGACTCCCCCTACGGCTTCGCCGCATGGAGAGTATGTTCCTTGCTAATATCCTGCAGGTCCCTAAAAACCAACGATACAAACCATTGACAATCACCACATTCTATAGCTTCGCTCTATGATCTGGCTTAGAACGCTCTCTCCAAGGATCAAACGGAAAGATTGAAATGATCGCACTGAAACTAATGATCGCCATCTTTGTCGTCATTCTATATCGCTCTTGATCACGCTTTCTAAGCGTCGCCAGAATACGTATAATCTCCTTGACCACTATCGCTGCGCCCCATAGGAACCGAGAATGACAACGGAAACAGCCACTTACCTCTTATTTGGCATCCCCATAATCCTCGGCCTCTTCTCCGCCTTCTTCATGGAAGATCAAAACAAAGCCTCCCAAGCTCTTTGGAAAGAAATCGCTGAGTAACTCGGACTCACTTTCACTCCGGGGGTGAAAATGGCAGGAACGATAAATGGCGAACTCGAGGGCCAGGATGTCAGCGCTCAGTTTTCATATCGTGAAAAGGAGCAAGGAACCCCCAATCTCGACATCCATAGCGCCGTTCAATCCGATCTCTATATCGACATTCAAAATGAAGGTTACTCCACCCTCGTAGAGAAGATGACAGGGTCCGAAGAGCTCGTGCTTGGTCACCGTGAATTCGACTCCACCTTCTACGTCCACACCTCGAACAAAGAAATGCTCACCGAGGTCCTCACGCAATCACTCATGGAGGCCTTTGTCCGCGCTAACCCCTCACGCATTTATGTCGAGAATGGGACTGTGGTCCTCCACTTCAGCAA
>JARGOJ010000908.1:0-3170 GCA_029210225.1 Planctomycetota bacterium | reverse complement strand
TGTGGTGGGGACGTTGGCGACAGCTCGGAGACGATTGCACGAACGGAATTCATCTCGCTGTCGACCTCGCCAAGCGCATCGAGACATTGGAGAGCACGACTAACTTGAATGAAGTCGTTCAAACCCGCCGCATCATAAAGCTAGAACATATCGGCTACTACCTATACTGTGTCATCGCATTCGTTGTCATCTCTTACCTCGCTTATCTTGATTGGGACTGAACCCTCGCTCGGCTTAAATAGGCTGGCGCCGCTTCCCAATGAATTTCAAGAAGTTCGCCGATGAAGTCACGTTCTTAAAGACCATTTGCAGGTTCTTCTGTATGCCCTTCTCAACGGTGTAATAAACTGAATTTGTCGAGGACACGATCCCTAAGACATTGCCGAACTTATCGAAGATCGCGCCGCCGCTCGACCCTTTGCAGTAATCCGCGTCGATATTAAACCAATGCCCACCGCCACGATGCTTGTATTGCCGAGTGACAATGCCCTCAGACAATGAAAAATAATGACCCGTTGGATTTGTCAGCGTGCGAATCCGCTCCCCGGTCTTCATGGTGCCTTTGATTGGAATAGGGGTGAAGTCGCCCTTCTTGCCCTCTAACTGGACAAAGACAAAGTCGTTGGCCTTGCTGCCCCCGAGCACGCTCTTGACAGGCCACATTTTGCCTTCGCCGTTCATGACGACCATTGTCTGATAGCGAACATTCTTCTTCGCGGCGATCACATGGTGACTCGTGACAAAGACGCCGGTATTGGTGAGGAGAAAACCGCTGGCGATACTGACATGGAGACGGTCACAGCGCTGACAAAGATAGGGCTTCCCAACCATGAGGGTGCTCTTCAAGTAACTGGAGTAGAGGTCCTCCGTCGAGAGCTGGCTTGTTCTTTCCCGAGGCAATTCAAGCTTGACCTTCTTTTTCTCATTCACTTTTAAACTGCTGACCAGATCCTTCATTTCGACGGTCTCTTCCGCGTCGATCAAAGCCTTTGATTGCTTAATGAAGTCACGGTTCATCTTCATGTCAGACACAATGAACGATTCATTCCCTGGGGCCTGACAGGAATCCTCGGGGGCCGTCAGCGCATCGGATGCTTTGTCGGGAAGTCGACATTGTTGTTCTATTTCGAGGTCTGCGTCAGCTCCAGCATCGAGTGAGCCATGGTCTAGGCTCACGCACAAGAGACAAACAGATAAGAGAAGGGTCAGTGATGCCAGGTATTTCATGCCGGTCATTCCTCTGCTCAAGACGCTGACGATCTCACAAGCTCTAAGAAGAGAAGAGCTCGTGATTGATATAGTCCTTACAGAGACGAAAAAACTCGCGCCCTTCAGCTTTTATGAGGGAAGCTCAAACGTCCATCGGCTTCGCCGCCCCCACCCGCTCATAGTATTCTTTCGGGATCGTCTTCGAGTCTTTGTAAATGATCCAGGCGCAAGACTTCTCAGGGTCTGGATTGAAATCGGTGACCCAAGCCGGATAGCCAAAGCGCTTGATCGACTCAATCTCATTCTGGGCACAATGCGCGCAATAAGCCGGCACCTCTCCTGTTCGTCCCCAAGTCGCCGGAGACGCCGTCTCAAAGAAGCCAAGACCTTCACGGCTCTTCAGACCACGACGTAAGGCTCCCCCTGTGCCGCAGGCGTCCATATCGAGGCGATAGCTATCCTCGCTCTCCGTAATCGTCACGGCGCCCCCACGCCCCGGTCCGGAGAGGTGCCCTGTTCTCAAATGGTCGGCCAAGAAGGCCGCCAGATCTGCCGGAGAGACATTGGCAACTAAACCCCAGAGCCCGGCAATAAACGAGCAAGACTCAAAGCTCTCATGCATGACCTGAGCGGCTAAATCCTGTCCAAAGGCCTCATTGATACCGGCAATCCAAGCCCAGTTATAGAGACCCAGGGAGTCATGGGCGCTCCGCATCAAGTCCGTGGTCCGACGAATATGCGTCAAAGCCGCGACCTTATCGGACTGCTCAAGCGCCTCAAGGGCCTTGTTTTGTTCTTCAGCAGCGAAAGCGAAGAGCTTTTCCAGGTCTTTCGCCCGGCCCTTGGCTAATTCGTCTCTCAAAGCCGTCACAGAATCACAATTGATGGACTCTGGAGCCAAAATATTGGCCAAGCACTGGTATATCTCACCCAAAACAAGCGTTTTGCTACTTTTAAGCCATTTCTTGGTCACCGATTCGACGACATCTGGCAATTCCACGTCTTTTAAGGCCTTCAATGTCGCCGGAATGGCATAATTCCACTCTAAAAACGTTGTGACAATCGCGGTTTGGACGCCATAGAACAATTGAAAGCGCGTTTTTGCGTCGTCAAAGTCGCCGCGATCAATCGCCGCCTCAATTCGATCTTTGTCGGAGACCGCCAGCTCTTTCAAGTCTCCCATGCGCATGGGGTGACCCGTGAGTTCCCAAATGGCAATGCGGTCCGGTCCCTCAAAGGGCTTTGTCTCTACCATGAAACGATCTCCACCATGAGCGATTAAGCTGGATGAAACTGAATTGCGCGAAGGCTAGAAAGTACTTTACTTAGTGACGAGGGGACCCGTGTAAACCGCTTCGAAGTCTTGTCCCTTTAACTTCTTCAGGGCCCGCAATTCGCCGTTATTCCACTTTGGATTCGGAGCCCCTGAAACATACCAGTCGCTGCCATTGTCGGCGAGGATCATGCCGTATTTCTTCAAGGCCACTAAAATGACCTGGACGGATAATGGGAAGGGACGAATATCAAAGGACCGCTTCAGTCGAACCCTTAATCCCATAGGAGGCAACTTGGCATCTTTATGACGACTGGCAAAGTGAGTCGCTGGGAAGACATACGCCTTCTGCGTCTTCTGCGCTGTAAAGCGCAAAGCGTGACGAATCACTCGCTGCTGAACAACCTCGTCGTAACGGACAAGCCCTGGGAAGATAGCCAAACCGGCCGCGTCCGCAGAAGTCCAGCCTTTGGGTCGTTGCTTGTTTGAAGTCAAATCGAAGATCGCCCCCGATCCCGCCTTCCAACCCTTTTCAGTCTTATATGCAGAGAACAATTCGTAGAGCTTCTTATTGTGATAGTCAATCACCAAAATATGGCGATCTCCCTTGGCGTCCTTTCCGCCTTCAATCGGCGCATTATCCGGTATTGGATAAGGGCCTTTGTCGCTCTCGTCAGCATATTGAAAG
>JARGOJ010000907.1:2620-3985 GCA_029210225.1 Planctomycetota bacterium | reverse complement strand
GACGTCGAGGTTGATCTGACTTTGCAACAGCGCCGCCTGGTTCTCCTTAAGGCTGCGGTCTTGCGACAAAATCTTGACGACATGCTTCAGAATCTCAAGAAGGCACAGATACAAGCTGCGAAGGGTCAAGCATTCGACATTATCATCAATGAACCACGGCTATACATCGATTCCTTCCAACAACTGCTGACAAATTTGAAGCGCTTGGGGTATCTGCAGCTGAGCATAGATATATACGAGGCCACAACGATTGGAGACTCTAGTCCCATTCAGGCCCTAAGAAAACTCCTGGGGCCGGAGATAGACAGGATCGGTCATTTGAAAAATCTCGGTCAATTTAACAAAGCAATTCAAGTGTTTGACAAGTTGATTGAAGATGACCTCATGACCAGTCGTGCGTTAAATTATGGGGATAGAAGAGGTGTTCAAGCGCAATTGGGATTCCTGGTTCGTGCACTAAGAATCGCGAAGAAAAGTGACTTAGCCCATGCGTTCTTCGAAAAACGTGTAGGGGGGAGACTGGACATCGGTCAGCAATCTCTGTTTAGGCACAACCCGTATGTTGTCCGTCAGTTACTTTATGTTGAGGCGGAGCGAAAAGATGCAAAGGCGATCGAACGCTATCTCCTCCCCCTTGTGAAGTATTGGTTTGAACTTCGTAAGAAAGGAGTTAGAGGTTGGAGGCCCAGAGAGACTTATCACTGGGAGATGCATCACATGCTCAATGAACTCCGAGGACATTGTAATCAATTGAAAAACTATGAGCCAATTGTTCGCTTGCTTATCTCCATAGAAACGGAACAATTTGAGGAGATTTGGCCGAGATATAGTTATTTGAAAGCTGAGCTTTCGAAAGCTCCAAGCTGGAAACGACTCAATGGAGTACTCAAATCTCACCGTTTAATGGTTGTTCCAGAGTTTCTGTTTGCCTTGTCACCCCAAGATATATGGGTTCAGTGGCCGCTGCAGGCTTTGCTACCTCATTATCTGGAAAACGCTAACAACGATCTTCTGAGAAAAGAACTTGAATTACAATTGATGCGCTGCCTGACCTACTACACCAAGAGCCGGAAGCAAGATTCTTTGGACAGGCGGAACAAGAAAAAGGAAAAGCCGCAGCAACGTTACAAAGTGGTCGCGCTTTTGAAATCAATCCTCAGGTCTGAAATTCAAAACATCGTTTCGTCCAATGAAAAGATGTTGAATCAGTTTGCCCTTTCCTTGTTGGAATCTAAATGTGATCGAGAATTGGATTGGGTTATGGAGCGATTTTTTGACCTCATTCGTCGGAACAATCTGTACCGAAATAAAAGGGCATCTGGCTTTCAAAAAGGGCGTGCCGTTTTCTTCTTAGAATGGTACCTC
>JARGOJ010000907.1:269-2610 GCA_029210225.1 Planctomycetota bacterium | reverse complement strand
GTGCTCCTGAAAGACAAAAAGCGCTACAATGATATGTGTCTATGTTTCGAACGAATGACAATGTTTCGTAAATCTTCAAGAGAGCTTAGGCCGAGTGAGCTAGATTTTCGCCAGACAATTTTTCAAAGCAGTCGGTACAGTACCTATCTCTATGGTTTTGCTTTGTTGAAACTGAAACGATTTGGCGAATTTAATGCGTTTCTGGCGATACTAAAAGAAAACAAAGTGACCCAGAAATACTATCAATTGCTCGGATATCGACACTTCTTCACGAAAAATCATCAAAAGCTATTCGATGCCTCTGAAGAATTAAAACGGACCAATCCGAGGAAGCACCCAATTCTTAAAATGCGCCTCCAGGGTCAATATTTGATTTCCAAGGAACAGTGGGAAAAATACAATAAGCTCAAATCCGACATGCAGAAAAGAGGAGGGCAGTGGGCCAAACTAATTCCCGTTTGGGATGAGATGATAGCGGAATTGAAAAATCGATGATAAAACTCCAATCACTGAAATGAGTCAGACCAATTCCGCGACTGGAGACTGACGTGCATGACCCGCAAAACATCCTCTGGGGCCAACAAGCCATGGCCCGAGGCTACATCAGTCAAGAACAAGCTCGTCTGTGCTTAGAGGAAGCGACCCAAAGCGCCGATTCACTCCTCAACATCGCATTACAAAAGAGCTGGCTAAACGGTGAACAAGTCCAGGAGATCCTCAACCTCTCCCGTACCGGGAGTCTCCCAACGCAAATGGCGACTCCCTCTCTTGCTCCCGCCTCCCAAAGTCCCCAGAAGGCCTTTGAGGCGCCCAAGCTTGGTGAGCAACTTGGCGGCTATACCCTGACTCGTATTCTTGGCCAGGGCGCTATGGGGATCGTCTATGGGGCCGAGCAGAATGGGAATGAATATGCCCTCAAGCTGGTTCTCCAAGACTGCGATCCCGAGGCGCTCATTCGCTTCGAAATTGAAGCTCAGTCCCTCGCAGCCGTCGATAGACATCCTAATATCGTGCGGATTCATAAATACGAACGCGTGGCTGATCACTCGTTCTTCATTCTGGATCTTATCGATGGAGAGAGCCTCGATCGTCGTTTAGTCTCTGGGGCGATCACGAACGATGATTACTACATGTCCATCGTCGAGAAAATGGCTTCGGCCCTTGATCATATTCATAAGAACGACATTATTCATCGCGACTTAAAATCAGCGAATATCCTGGTTCGTAAGGAAGACGGAGAGCCATTCCTGTCGGACTTTGGGCTCGTGAAACGCCTCGACTTTGCCACCATGACCAATGAAGGCGAGACCCTCGGAACCCCCCACACTATGTCGCCAGAGCAAATACAAGGATTGACCCTCGATCCTCGCAGTGATCTATGGTCCTTGGGGGTCGTCCTCTACGAAATGGCCACCGGTCGCCTCCCATTCCAATCGGAGAAGGTTGTTGACCTCGGTCGACAAATTGTTGAAGACGATCCCGCACTCCCTCAATCGATCAATCCTGACATTCCCGACGACGTCCAAAGCATCATTCTTTCCTGTCTTGAAAAAGACCTCGATCAACGTTATCCAAGCGCCGCGACTCTTCAAGAGGATTGTCGTGCCTACCTGGCCGGTGATCAGCTTTTATTTGCGCAGTCGACGCCTAGCTCATCAATGCTTCGACGTACAGTCAAAGGCATCATTATTCTTGCCCTGCTCTGTCTGCCCTTCGCCGCTTACGGATTTCTCCAGTTTCAAACAGCAAGCCAGTGGAAACGGCGAACGACGCTTAATTTAGTAGAAATCAACCAGATTGCTGAGGAAATGGAGTCTAAAGAAACGGAACTTTACGGGGCCTATTTCTTCCAAGAAACGGGCCTGGAATTTCCAAAGACAGTCAATTGGACAGTCTATACAAGTCGCTGCTCTGACCTCGTTCAATTAATGACGAATCTCGACAAACTGGTCGCTGAAGCCAATGAACAGGGCCTTGAAGCTTCAAAGAAGCAATTGCTGAATTCTGAAAGTCAGCGCAAATCATTAAAATTAGCGGTTTGCTGCCGCGCCTTGGAACAACTTCGCCAATCAAAAGGCGCGAAGTTATCGGGAAATGAACAAAAAACTATCCCGAAGTCTTTTCGCCCCATCGCTCTGGGATATCAGGCCGTGATTTTAGAGAATTGGGACGAAGCGCGGACCCGCTTTGACAAGGCGAAGTCGAAAGGAGGCAGAATTGCGCAGCTCGGCACTCTAGGGGCCGCGATCATTGATCTTAAATTAAAAAAATGGAATTCACTACGCTACCACTGCGAAAAGCTCCTTGAAAAGAACTCAATGCTCTCTGTCTATGCTCTGGA
>JARGOJ010000907.1:0-259 GCA_029210225.1 Planctomycetota bacterium | reverse complement strand
AGTTCCTGCTGAAGATAGAAGACGAAAAATGTCGCCCTGCTGTACTGCTCAAGACCGCAAATTACTGGCGGAATCAGTCGGAATTGAAAGATGACAAGCAGTTTTGGACACGATTTGGAAGCGAAACACAATCCCGCTTTGAAATCAGCGTGAAGACCGAGCGGGAGCGACTCCAATTGTTAGCCATTTATAAGAACTTGAAGACGCTCAAAAAACAATTGCCCGTTCTTGAACTCCCAACTCTTGATAAAGCCACTCA
>JARGOJ010000906.1 GCA_029210225.1 Planctomycetota bacterium | reverse complement strand
CGACGGAGAGCACTTCGCCATTGGTTTAGATCAGAAGTTTCAAGACCACAAGCCGGACTATGCCATTGTTAAGAAATTCAGCGATGGATCGATCGTTAAGACAGTGGGTCCGAGCGTGCAGGGGATTCACAACCTTGTTTTCACGAAGGACGGAAAGAAGCTGGTCACGGGGTCCCTCGATGGCACAGTCGCCATTTATGAGCTTGAGGGACAGCGCCAAACTCCCATTCGAATCTACGACATGAATAAAGTTGAGTCTTTTGAATACTTGGACGAAAAGAATCGGCCGATTCGAAAAAATCCGAGTCTTATGACATTTGATGAAGCCGCTGGAATTCTTCAACGGCTCTCTGGGCGGGTCGCTGCGAATCGTCAAAGCGCTGGCCGAATGGGTGTTTTCAGTCTTTGCCTCTCGCCAAATGAATTGACCTTAGTCGCTGGGGGAGGAGATGCCTATTGTCGAATCTTTGATTTGGAGAAAGGTGGACCTCACAAATCTTTGCCGGGGCATGACAACCGCATCATCTTTTCCCGGTTCATACAGGGCGGCGAGATATTAATCACTGCGTCGTCTGTTGGAACGATTCGCCTTTGGAATTGGGTAACTCGCCATGTAATTCGTACTATAAAGACGACTCTACCGCTCATCTCTCTCGCTGTCAGTCCTAACGGGAAGCGGCTCGCGGGGGTGACCTCTGGAAGCGTGATTTGGGTTTGGGATGTCTATATTCCGAAAATTCGAAACTTCCGCATTGCTGATGCGGATCTCATCAATGAAAAATTTCCATCGGAGAAGGCAATTCGAGCCGAGTAGCTCGGTAAAGGCACCACGGCCGAAAGAGCGACGAAGAGAACGGCTCCAGGAGGCTGGCGCACTCTTCACTTGGTCGGCGACGCGACCCGTGGTAAGCTCTCGCGGCAAATTCAAAAGAAGAAGGTGGCAGACGCTATGACTATGAAACTCTGGTCGATTCAGGGAAACACTCAACGCCTTGATGGTGGCGCCATGTTTGGCAATGCGCCAAAAGCCCTCTGGAGTCGTTGGATTGAGGCGGATGAACTCAACCGAATTCCCCTCGCTTGTCGCGCCCTACTCGTCGAGAACCTCAACGGACTCAACGTTCTCTTCGAGGCTGGAATCGGCGTCTTCTTCGAGCCAAAGCTAAAAGAGCGTTTCGGAGTCTTAGAAGATGAACACGTTCTCCTGAAGTCCTTGGAGGCTCGTGGATACTCTCACGAGACCATCGACGCAGTTGTCCTCAGCCACATGCACTTCGACCACGCCGGCGGTCTACTCGCCCCCTACGAAGAAGGCAAAGAGGCAGAGCTGCTCTTTCCGAACGCGAAATTTATCGTCGGGGAAGAGTGTTGGAAGCGAGCGATGAATCCTCACCCTCGGGACCGAGCTTCATTCATTCCAGCTCTCAATAAGTTAATGGAAGAGAGCGGCCGACTGGAACTCGTCAGCGGCGCTGAATCCAAGACTCTGGGCCCATCCGTTCAATTCTCTTATAGCGACGGACATACACCAGGGCTCATGTTGGCAGAGATTGGTGGACCCGGCGGATTGGTCTTTTGCGCCGATCTTATCCCTGGCCGCCCATGGGTTCATGTTCCCATTACCATGGGCTACGACCGATATCCCGAGATGATCATTAACGAGAAAAAGGCCTTCTTAGAAGATAAGAAAGCCCGCGATGTAAGGTTGTATTTTACTCACGATCCAGAGTGCGCGATGGCGTCGCTCACCGTCAATGAGAAGGGGCGCTTTGGTGTCACGAACGAGCTTTCGAGCTTGGACGGGCTTGAGCTGGTCGCCGCTTCTTAGCCGTCTTCTTCACCTTTAACTTAGTCCGAGTCTGCGCGGTCTTCGCCTGGGTCTTCACCCGAGCGCGCTTGCGCTTTCGTGTCTTCTTCTTGCTCTTAGCCTTGAGAATCCCAGGACTGGCTCCCCATACCGGCTGCTCTAGGGGGCTCAGATCTTCAATTCCGTGGCCATCCAGCTCTCTCTCGAAGGCGCGCATCTCGTTCTCAAAGAGTATGTCTTCGAGGTCGTCCAAGGCTCCCGCATAGTGGAGTAAGGGATTGATCAATTCTAAATTCACACACACCTCCCGATGGCTTATGAAGACATCTTCGGGTGCTGGGGTACGCTATCTTCACCCAGAAAGTTATTTCCTCAAAGCCCTTTGAGACAAGGGCCCGGAGGGTCACTTGGGTGAGCGCAGGAACTTTTTTTTGAGATGAAAACGGCGGCGAATCACTCTTCGCCGAGAGCCCGACGAACCGATCCACGCCAAGACTTTTGGCCGAGGAAGAACGCCTTATTCGCCTCAAACTCCGCCAGCAGCTCCTTCGCCTTCGGCGCGGTCGCCGACTTGGGATACTCCGTGAGGATGTGCTTGAGGTAGATCTCAAATCCGCCCCAGCGATCGTTCTTGCGGTAGGTGAGTGCGATTTCAAGGTCGTGGGCCGAGAGGTCATTTTCGAGCTTTTTGAGCACCTTGGCGGTCTCTTGGACATCGTCCCCGGTGGAGTACTTCTTCGTGTAGGAGCGCAGGCCGTTGCGGGCGGCGATAAGGGGCTTTTGATCGCGTTCGACGTCCTCGGTGAGCTCGATCTGAGCTTGTGCAATTCGGAATTGAGCCAGGCGAGCGAAGACGCTCTCAGGGTATTCCTTACGGAGGCGTTCCCAAGTAAAGATCGCCTCTTCTTGTAAGCCGGCGCGACGCTGCTCGGTGCCGATGATAAAGAGGGCATCGTCGGCGTTTGGGTGTTGAGTGTAGTCGTTGACGAAGTATTTCAGGACCTTCACGCCGAATTCCTCGTCGGTGTCACCGAGGAAGAAGAGCACCGAGCCGTCTTGGCTGCCCTCTTCAATGGCGAGCTTGCCAATATTGAAAATGCGCCCGAGGACCCGGGTGTAGTATTCGGTCTGAGGGAAGGTGTCGATGAGCACGAGATAGCGGCGGTAGGCGGTTCTCAGCTTTCGCGACTTAAATGAGGCCTCGGAAGATAGGTAAAGGGCTTCTTCGGCGGTTTTAGCATCGACCGCTTCATCAAAGGCCTTTTTGAGGATCTTGCTCGCCTCTGAATTGGTGACGCCATCCTTACCCTTGCCTTTTCCTTGGCTGAGGAGGACCTCGGAGATGGTTCGGCGTTGCTTGCGCTCGCTTAGAGGCAAATTAATGGGGTCTTTTTCGCCGTTGAAGCGCCGGTCGACGTAACGACGGCGATTTTGAATATCGTCTGGGTCTTGGACATAGGTCTCTGAGCGGCAAGCCACGAGGCTGAGACAGAGCGCCAAGAAGGCAAAGTTGCGGAGCGAAATCATGATATTAAGTCCCAGACAGCGCGACGTAACTTGAGATCTTTCTCAAGTTGAAAACGCCAGTAATCGTTGAGCACACAGCGAAGCTCAAGGCGGCTTGGCTTATCCATCTCAATAGTTGATGGATCAGCGCCAGCGGCGAGCTTCTGAAAGACGGAGAGAGTGCTCTGAAAGACGCGGTCCTGATCGTGACCATGGTCCTCACAAAGTACTCCTCCCTTTTGCGGGCTAAACGGAATGCTCTTGAGTTTTATAGGCTTTTCGCACTCCAGGCAAGAGTCAAGCCTAGGGTAGAGTCCGAGCGCCATGAAAAACTGGCCCTCGAAGGCGAAGCAAACCTTGGCTAAATCTTCGATAGGACCTCGGGCTAAGCGTTGAAACGCAACGAGGGTCGACTCGAAAAAGTCTGGGTTTGGGTCGTCGACCTGGATGGTTTCACAAAGTAACTCAACCATATAAGAGGCATAGGTGATGCGCTCGATGGATTGGCGAAGGGGCAGACGGATGTCCCTAAGCTCAATGGTCCCGAGTATGTCGAGGTCGCGTTTTTCTTTTCGGTAGAACTCAATGTCGCAGTGGACAAAGGGCTCTAGCGCGCCTTCAAACTCACTTCGAGAGCGCCGGGAGCCTTTCGCAATGGCGTGGAGGCGGCCGTG
>JARGOJ010000905.1:1100-3988 GCA_029210225.1 Planctomycetota bacterium | reverse complement strand
GAGAGTTGGACTCAGACTGATTTTAGACACGTTTGTAACTCATGATGAAGCTCTTTCCGCCGCTTTTTCCCTCGCCCACCGGCAAAATACAGTGCTCCCAAGACCACCGCGCTGCACCAGCAATCATGTAGGCATCCCCCGCACATAACTCCAATTCAAAAGACTCTCTTTTGCCTCTCTTGCGAAAGCCAATAGCGCGTTTTTCACTTAAACACAGCACTAAAATCTTTTCGCCGTGGCGAGAGTTATCAATGTGCCACTTAAATTGGGACGAGTGCTCACCAATCCAGTCGCAGAGTCGATATTGATTGGGCAACTCACTAAAAAGGCCTTCGCGCTTCAGACGGGCACCCCACTCTTGCATCCAGGGGCTTGGCTTCTTTGCTTTCTTGCCGCCAAACTCTCCGAAGAGTCGGAACAATTGACCCTTGGAATTTGCGGTCTCTTCCTGGGCTAGAATTTCTTGGACTTCGCCTTCAGAAATAAGATTCTGAAAGATTTTTAGGCCAGTTGGACGCTTCATCGTTCACTCCCAAATACAGGCTTCTTTTCCTCAAAGACCGAATTGCTTTGGCGCCCTGTCGAATGACGCCGTCAATTCACGGAGTTTTTTTCGGAGCGCTCTTTTTGGCCTTGGTCTTCGTCGCTGGCTTCTTCTTTGTCTTTGGCTTTTCAGCAGCCTTTTTGGGTGCTTTCTTCTTGGGTGCTTTCTTCTTCTTTTTCTTACTTGTGATACAGGGCTGCATCGTTTCAAGGCGCTGAAGTAACTCGCGGCGCACCGGGAAGCTTCGGAACACATAGACCTCGCCAGGGAGGCCGTCAATCTCGGCTTTGATGGTGCCATCTTTCGCGACGCAGAGGTATTTTGAAATAGCGACGATGAGGTTCTTTGGTCCGTGCTTCTTCAATAATTCCAGGCGTTTGACAACGGCGCTCTTGTTCCAAAAACCGAGGATCTCAAGGAAGATCTTCGTCTTGCGTCGCTTTCTATGAAATGCGAAATCGGGAATAAAGACGCCGTTTCCTCCCAACGATAGAATATCCGTCTCCGTGCTCAAGACCCAGTCATTGTCTTTGGGCCAATCTTCGGCGAGTTTTTGAATCTCAGTGGGAAGCCAAACTCCGACGTCTCGCGCATGAGAGACAAAACCCATTTCATGATTGATTTCAAAGAGTTTGGGGCGGGAGTTGGATCGGCTCTTATCCCATAAAATGTCAGCCTTCAACGACCACTCTTGACACAGAACGAGAGTTGGCAAGAAGGCGGCCATTCTCAATCCGTATTGTTGAGAGCGAGTGAAGAGACTCATGGGACCATCGATGGAAATAGTAAATCCGTCCTCCATGGAGCCTTCAACGGAATGCAGCAAACGGTGAAATTTCAAGGCTCTGAATAATCTTCTGTAGCGGGGAGGGCCGTTCTCTTTGATCGTAATTGTCAATTGAGTGGCGCGGAAAAGGACCGCCTGAGCGAGGGCGAGATTATATCGGTGAATGAGCTGGACGGGGTTCAACTCTTTAAACTCAAGTAATCGTTCATTGTCTTTTAGATCGGCGTAAAGTCCTGCTTCAACAGCGTCCAAGGAAATGTCTAGTTCTTTGGCTAAGTCTTCGAGGATGGTGTCTCGATCGAATTGACCGGAAACGCGAGCTTTTACAGCGGCCGCAAAGACCTTCTCTCTGAGCTCGCTGGGGGCCACTTCAGATTGGACCTGGTACTGACAGCGGTCTTCGCAGAGTTTGACGAAACCCCGGTCACAGCGCAGATCAGTGCTGACGTTTAACAGCGACTCATTGAGCAGCGTCCTCAATTCGCCGCGCTGTCGTTGATAAGTGACCGACTCTCGAAAGCACTCTAAGATGTGCGCGGCGCGAGCGATTAAATCCTCGTCCTCGGGGTTTCGATAAATGGGGTCGACGCGATTTCGTCGAAGCCTGGCGACGAGTAAATCAGCGGTAAGCATCGTGTTGTCTTCTTCGGTCAGAAATGGATTCTTCGGAGGTTCCTCGGGCGACCACTTCATAGAGAATCGCTGTCTTGTCTCCCACTTTTCTCAGGATCCGTCCCAATCGTTGGACATGCTCTCGGACAGTTCCGCTCCCCGATAGGACAACGGCGATATTTGCCTCGGGGACATTGACTCCTTCGTTAAGCACCTTGGACGTCACGATAATTGGATAGACCCCACTATTAAAGCGACTAAGGGTTTCGTGACGTTCTTTTGTTTTAGTCTGGTGAGTGATCGCGGGAATGAGAAACTCTTTTGAAATGGTGTAAACAGTCGCGTTGTCATTGGTGAAGACGAGAACTCGGTCTTCGTTGTGTTGCCGAAGTAAATCTCGAAGAACCAGCAGCTTCCGAGGCGTCGCTAAGGCGATTTTGCGTTGCGTGCGCCACGCGGCAAAGGCTTTGCGACCTTCATCGCTCTTGCTTGTGGCAATGATGAAGCGCTTCCAACCATTTTGCCCGCCGAGCGAGATACCTTCCTTTTTACAGAAGCCTCTGTACTGGGCTCGGGCTTCGTTGTAGATCTCCCATTCTTCCTCGTCGAGGTCGACCATGACCGTTTCTGTTTGATAACTGGCGAGGTATTCGCCGGCCATATCATGGATATCTTTGTGATAAACGACCTCTCCAATAACCCGATCTAAAATGACGTGGCGCCCATCCGGACGCTCTGGGGTCGCGGTTAAGCCCAAGCGAAACGGCGCGAGGGAGAGCTTCGCGGACACTGCATAACTAGGGCTCGGGAGGTGGTGGCATTCGTCAAAGATAACCAAGCCGAAGCGTGCTCCGAGGTTGCCGAGGTGAATGTAGGCGGAGTCATAGGTGGTTACGGTTAGATCGTGGATCTCATAGGAGCCGCCTCCAACGATGCCGACCTCGA
>JARGOJ010000905.1:0-1090 GCA_029210225.1 Planctomycetota bacterium | reverse complement strand
CACCGAAGTAGGTGACGAGGAGGTCGTGCCATTGATTCATGAGGTCAATCGTGGGAGCGACGACGAGAGTGCTGCGGGGTCGGTCGCGGATCGCGAGTATGGCGACGAAGCTTTTCCCAGCGCCTGTAGGGAGCACAACAACGCCTCGGCGCCGATTGGCGCGCCAAGCCTCAAGGGCTTGCTCTTGGTAATCCCGGGGCACTTTGTCGACGAGGCTTGGAATTTTTAAGACTTGGTAATTCCGGGCGAGGTCTTCGTAGGGAGTTTTCTCTTTCGTTAACTTGGAGACGATATCGTAGTAACGGTAGGCGGGAGCCCGCCACTTTTCAACTCTTGAATCGAATTGCACTTCTTCGATGTTGAAAAGTGATTCACAGCCCGACCCATGAATGAGGATGGTGCCGTCGTTAAATTCAAGGGTCAGGGCGCTGTCAGACATACCAAACTTCTACCATACTCCATAGTGAGATGGCAGCCCCCTAAACGTTTGCGGGGGCGGACTATTCTTAAGGATGGACGTCTTCAATCAGCCAGCAAAGGCCTAACTCCTCACTTTGGGAGAGGCTGCCGTAACGCAGCTCCGTCTCGATAAAGCCGGATAATTCAAATTTTTGCAGGACCGCGTCTAATTCGTCGGCGAGCTGCCCCATGCTCTCAAAGCGATCTTCAGGGCGAAAGGCGAGGCAGCGCTCGATGATTGTCTTCAGGGCGGTGAGGGCTTCGCGAGACGCGTTTAAGGTTTGCGGGGCGAGGAAGACCCCTGGGTTCTTGAGCAACTTAAAGACTTCGAGTCGCGTGCGAGTGACTGGAATATGGAAGCGGGCCTCTTCGCCGTAGAGTAAGCCGCCGGTGATCTTCGCGAGGACAATACCTAAGGCGTACTGGTCCGTTTGGAGACGAACGGGTTCTCCGATTATTTGCTCGGGAGCCGCATAGTCTTGGCTTAGACCGGGGCTTTGCTCTCCAACCGCGACGGCGAGGCTGTCAATGGGAACGAGCCCGTTGGGGAGCATGAGCAGGTTGGCGGGCTTGATATCACAATGGACGAAGCCAGAGCTGTGATAGTCCCCAAGGGTTCGGGCGAGCTTGC
>JARGOJ010000904.1 GCA_029210225.1 Planctomycetota bacterium | reverse complement strand
TATGTTGGATGAGCAGGACGAGGACAGCGAGCCCCTCAAAATTGGCGACTTGTTTAACGGCCTCGATCAATTCGGCGTGCTCACCATCGCCTCTTTAGTGAAGTACCTCATCGTCATTGTCGGCATGGCTTTACTGTTTTTGCCAGGAGTCATCTTCGAGTCGCTCTTCACATATGTTGTGCCGCTCATTGTCGAACGGAAGCTCGGTTGGAAGGATGCCTTTAAGAAGAGCATCGAGATCGTCCGCGCCTCAGGTTTGAAGCAGCACTTCCTGCTTGTCCTGATCACGACCCTCATCTCACTGCCCGGGGCCGCGCTGTCAGGAGGAGCAGCTCCCTTTGGGGCCTTGTTGACAGGGTTCCTCTTGCCGCTCACATTCGGACCTTGGCTCGCTGCGTATCGCCAAGTTTTAAAGAAGCGTGGGAAGATCATCGTAAAAGCCAAGGAGAAAGATGTTGAAGAGGGCCTTCCCCAAGAGGACCTACAGGTCGAGAATGGCGTCTTCGTGAATAGCGAGACGGATGCAGTGATTGAAATCTAGAACTCAAGATCGTCGTGAACACCGGGGAGTTTTGGGACGGTCATGGAAATCGTCTTATTAAACACCCGCTCGGTGTCTCTGCGCAGGTTGCCCGCTTTCGTCGATTGCGCGTTTGCCAGTTGTTGTTCAAGCTCAGCGATTCGATTTTTATAGGCGCCGAACTGCTCAATCAATTGATTGTTCTTGTGGACCTTGAAGGCATAGGCCAATTGGCTCGCGACTAATTCCAGGAAGGCTTGATCGCCGGGTTTGAAGAGATATTTCTTGGGGTCTACTTCAACGTATATAACGCCAAAGAGTTCGTCCCTATAAATGACTGGCACAGCCATCGCCGACTTCGTTTGGTTCGGATCGAAGACCGGATACATTCCCGAGGCAACATTAAAAGGAACCGAGCAAAAGCTCTGTTTTCGCAGCACTACATTTTGCAGTATCTGGCGAGAATATTGATTGGCGTCACCGGATCGAAGATCGATGCGGGAACGAATAATCGGTGTCATTTCATCGAAGGACGAGCCAATAAAGAGCAGCATGCTGTCGGCGTGGAAGTCTTCGAGGAGAAGACCGAGGATATCCCCGAGAGTGGTGGTGTTAATGGTGTTTGCGCCGAGCTGTTGTTGAACAGTGAGGGTCGTTCTCATTCGCTGTTGATCGCGGATGGATTCTCCGCTAAGTAAGCTCGTGAGATGGTCTTTTTCTTTATTGAGAACATCCATTCCCGCGTTCCAGAGTTCAACGCGGTTGCGTCCGGAGTTTTTGGCGTAGTAGAGAGCTTCATCAGCACATTTAATGAGGAATTGAGAGTTCTTACCGTGCTCAGGGAACATGGCGACCCCGAGGGAAATCGTGATTTTGAGCTTCTTCTCTGAGAGGATCGCGTCTTCGACGGAGCTGCGGATTTTTTCGGCGATGTTCAGGGCGTCGCGAGTGTTCACATCGGTCAGACAGACGATGAATTCTTCCCCACCGTATCGTCCGACCAGGTCTTCTCTTCGCAGCGCGTTCTTCATCTGGCGGGCGCATTGTTTTAGGACAACATCCCCCACTTGGTGACCGTGGGTGTCATTGACCCGTTTGAAGTGGTCAATATCGAGCATGATGAGGGCGAGGGAGCTGTTTTGGCGGCGAACCCGGTTCAATTCTCGGGAGAGGAACTTCTCGAAGGTGTGACGATTGAGCAGCCCGGTTAACTGTTCAATGGTCGCCAAGCGATAGAGGTGAGAGTTCTGCAATGCAATGGCGGCTTGAGCGGCGAGGGCTTCGAGGGCTTCAAAGTCGGTGGAGCTTAGGTTGAATTCACCGTAAGGATTATCGAGGTAGATGTAGCCGTAGACGGTGAGATACTCATCGACAACGCGCTTCCCAGCGGCTCTCCAGTCTCGTTGATTCTTACTTATTAATGGAATCAAGAGATGGGAGCATTCACCGATCGTGTCGGTTTGCACGTCCTTAGAAACATGGCGAAGGTTTTGATCTTTGAGCAGCCTGGTCATGGCCTCGAGCCGGAGTCGTTGGTCGTTGGGGATCTCGGAAAGATTGAAGTTATAAGAGAGCTTTAGGTCGACTCCGCCATTGGAGAGCGCTTGTATGAAGAGTCCTCGCTTGGCCTGGGTGTAATCGACGAAGGCATCGAGAGTTGTTTCAAAGAGAGATTTAACATCGAGCTCGGAGGCGATTTTTTGAATGCAGAGTATGAGTTTTTGGAGCCGTGCATCAGAGGGCTGAGCCAGTATTTGCTTGGGCTTAAAGGGTCTCGTTTCTCGCTTAACCCGCTTTAAGTGATAGTTCGAGTATCGCAAACCCCGGGTGCTCATTGTTCCGACTTGCGAGAGTTCGGGGTCTGATTTTTCAGCGTCGACTTTGAGCAGGCGTTTGCTGCTCCCGCTCGGAGCCTTTGTGGCTTCGAGAGAGCTTATTTGGACAGAGCTTTGTCCAATTGTGACAACGTCCCCAGAGGTGAGAAAGGAGCGCTCAATGGCGACGCCATTGACAAAGGTCCCATTGCTGCTTTGGAGATCAATGACAGTTAGGCCGGTGCTAAGAATGTTCAGAAAGCGGACGTGGTGACGAGAGATTTGATCATCGTCGAGGGTAATGTCATTGTTCGAATCACGACCAACGGTCAGCATTCCATGCTCTGGAATGATGACAACAGAAGACGATTTAGGACTCGTGATCCACAACTTCATGACTCTAGCCATAACCTCTGAAAGGATAGTCACCGGGTTTATTCAATTTGAGTTAGGAATGATTCGCTGAGTTTTCCTGCTCTGGACTGTGATCAAACAAGTATTGCACAGCTTTACGCGCTTCTTGTTGTACTAAGAAATTTTTGTCAAGAAAAGAGGCCATTTTGAGAGCGGAGATCGCAGTCTTTGCAGGTTCTGAAGCGTGAAGCGGACTAATCGGACGCCCGCCATAAATCCTACGATTTTTCAGGCGCTTTACAGCGCGCATTCGAGTGAGCACACTCTCTCCTTGAAAGAGGTCTCGAACGATTTCGTGGATTATACCTAACTTAACCCTATCCACAAGATGGGTTTTTCGAGCTTGCACTCGTCTTCTGATGTAGCGGAAGACATAACTGTCGGCGATAGCGGTATCTGAAACAACTTGAGTGGACATAGCTCTTCTCATTTTTATTTCTCAGAACTCAATCGAGGCGAGACTCTCATCCTGATTGCAAATGAGAAGCCAAAAAACACGGGTCTCCTTCCCCCAGGACGCATCCCAGGCATAGTGGGGAGGAGAGAAAGATGCATAAAATGCAAAAGCGAATTGGGGGCGTTAAGCCCCAGATTTTTTTGTGTTTCCTGGGGCCAAAACACTCAGCGCGGACCTGATTGTCCGTCGTTCATAGGTCAGGAGACGTTTTGTGAGATGAGAGCGAGAGACTTCTCCGCTTCCTTTTTCACGAGCTGGCTCGATTCCATATGAGCGGCGATCTGAAGCGCTGCGATGGCGGCTCTGACAGAATCGGCGACAACGAAGGGGCCGAGCTTCCCGCCGTAGAGGCGGCGGTTTCCAAGCTTTCGTGCAGCGAGGAAACGGGTGATGGTGTTCTGGGTTTGAAACAGGTCGCGTATGGCTTCGTTGACAATGCTACGGGCCACTCGGTCGACCAGGGTTGGCTTGCGGTGTTTCGCAGAAAAGAGAATGCAGCGAAAGACATAGCTCTCCGCTATGGCCTTCAAGGTCATGACAGGCTCGGCCTTGTCGGCGCGTTTCCTCTCTGGATTTTGACTCTGTTTCAATCTCATGACCGGGTGAAAAGCAATAGGCGGACCAAGGCCAAAGGGCCTCAGTCACGCCAATTCCATAATAGCCCTGGTTATAAAGAGTTAAGGCAGAACTTGACTCTTAGAGTCAGGAAGAAAACGGGGAGCTTTTGCCTCGATTCAGGCTCTGAGATGAGGACAAAGCCCCAGCAAAGGCCTCCACCTTTGGTGGAAGATCAATAGGG
>JARGOJ010000903.1 GCA_029210225.1 Planctomycetota bacterium | reverse complement strand
ATTCTGCGCTCTAAAGCACCGCGACTAAGCCAGTTTCGAGCCGATGTGCCTCAAGAGCTGGAAACGATTGTGGCGAGATGTTTGTGCAAAGATCCCGACGATCGCTACCCAACGGCCACAGATTTAGCCGCCGATTGCGCTCGTTGGCTCATTGGCGAAGCGATTAACGCGAACCCTGTTTCGACCTACTCCGGTTGGAGAAGTTCGAACAGCGGTGATCGCCTTTCCTGGGTGACCGCCAGTATCGCGCTGTCGTTTGTATTTGCTACGGTCCTGACCGTTTTAGTGTTGTCGTTTAACACCGATTTAAGTGAATTGAGGCAGGAAAAGAAGCTGGCGGAGACGCAGTGGACGCAGTCAGCCGAGCGGGTAGAGGTCTTGGAGAGAAAAGTATCTTCGGAATTGGACAATGCGGAGGCATTGAAAAAAGAACAGCGTCGAGTGAAGGGGACAAGGATTGCAGGTCACAGTCTTGGGAATACTCAATTCTCTGGTGCGAATTTAACTGGAATGGATTTCAGTGGAGTGCTTGTTAAGTCTGGGCAATTCCTTAATTGCGAAATAGAAAACGCAGTGTTTAGAGGAGCCGTTTTGGAGAATTGCCGAGTGATTGACTGCAATTTTTCAGGGAGTGATTTCTCAGGGGCAAAATTGAAAAATATCCAATTGGTCGATGTCAATTTTACAGGTTGTAACTTCGAGTCGGCCAAATGGACTGGAGGGACCTATGATTCAAAAACACTTTGGCCAGCTGCGTTTGATCCAAGTGAATATGGTCTTGTGAAGCGTGAGGCCGCTTTTGCCAGAACAACTCCCAATAAGACACCGAGATCCATTTATGAGGATGGGCGTGATCGAAACGCGGTGTTCGTAAGTTTCAGCAAGGAGCTTGGGAGAATCAATCAACATTTGAACGCCAAGAATCTGGATGTCTGCGTGACACGAATGAAGAATCTGTTAGTGAACTCGCGGGATACTCTTTCGCAGGAGAGCCCCGCCAGGCTCAATGACTTTCATAAGATCTTCAATCTTCTAATCATTGCCCTTCGTCGAAAGAGGAATGATGGAGCTGTGAACACACTTATCGCGGCTTTGCCAGCGAAGCATCAATCGCGGTATAAGGGCGGGAATGAACGCTCCTATACAGCTCCTCCAGAAGCCTGTCGCGAGTTGGAGATTATCTATCAATTGGTAGTAAAGGGGCAAGGTCAGAGAGGATTGCAGCGCTGTCGGCAGCTCGTGAAGAAGTATCCAGAACTGGAGCCCTTAACTCTCGCGTTTCAAGGTTGGATTGCAGACCGCCTGGGGAATTATCAGGCTGCGAGGAAGTATTTGAAAGAGTTCGACAGCGTCCTGTATTCTCAGTCGTTCATGTTGGATAAGAGGTATCCGGTGACTAAGGCTCTTGGCTTTGTTACCAAATATCTGAACATTGGTACGGCGCTTGACAGATTTGACGCGAAATATGACGCCGATCTTAAGACCTTGATAAATCGCGCAAAAAATGAAGACATCAAATCCTTCTTTGGTATTAGCAGAGGCAGCGCTGTTAGAAGAAAGGGAATGTCGCTCTGGAAGAAGGGTATGCTCCCCTTTGTGCTCAAGAGGGAGCGGACAGATTTGCTTGTAAAGCCTGTCAGAAGACCGGGTCCGTCACATCCCAAAGATGCTGAGTTTTACCAGAGCATTGTCGACAAGTCACCAACCTACTTCCCGGCCTTGGTATCGTTGAGTGAGATTCACCCTCATTATCCCCAGCGTTTGACTTATTGCCTGGCTGCGCTCAACATCATACGCATCACCCCAGAGCTTGCTGAGAATAGTGATCTAGATAGAGTGACGACAACGCTCCTAAAAGAACCCATATTAACCAACTTTGTACGTGTGGAGAACAACGCCTCTCGAACCTTGGACTCGCTTTTTCAATCGGCGATTCAAATTCAGGCATATTGCCTTGTGCAAATGATCGCTGAACGACTTTTTGATCGCGTGGCTCTTCCAAACAATAAACGGAGATTGCGACTTTATTTGAAGTCGCTCCCACCTCTCAATATGAGGGCGCAGATGTTTATTCAGTCAAAGGCCAAGGTGAGCGTTCGTGTGAATGGCATAGAGTATAGACGGAATAATGCGCAGGCCTCCACCTGGGTCACGTTGCCGATCGGTAGCGATCTAGAAGTCTACGCGGAAGCCACAACGGAGGAGGCAAAAGGGCTTTTACTCATCTTTCAATTAGTTGACGGGCGCGTCTTCTACCTTTCCCCGCGCCACTACTCAAAGATCAACACTCAGAAACGTAGTAAGCGCCTAACTGTGCTTGACTACAAGCGGGTTAAGCCCTTGAGATTGGACTTTCCTATTTGTTGGAGTGAAGAGAATGCTGCAAAAGATCGGAACAAGTCGATCCGGGTGAAGCATCGCTTAGAATTCAGCGATTTCAGGCATTACTACAACTACAAATGGAGCTACAAAAAAGAGTAGAATCAAGATCGGTGTGATCCAAAATATCTTTTTGTAAATCAAATCACTGGGCTGTTCGTCTTACGGCCTTTCCTAAAACATCCCGACGGAGTGACAATGAAACGTATCGTTCTATTGAGTCTCTTTGCGACCTGCCTTCTAAACACCCAGGCATTTGCTCAGGACACTCAGCCAAAAAAGATCACGCTCAGGTGGAAGTGGAAACAAGGACAGGTGTTGCGTTATCGCATGTCCCAGGCGCAGAATCAGTCGATGACTGGTTTTCAAACGATGAACGTGGAGAGCGAAACGGTTTATTACTGGGATCAGAAGGTCGAAAGCGTCGACGCTGACGGAAACGCCGTCGTCTCGATTACATATAAACGTGTGATCCAGAGCTCTAAAGGGAACGGGCCGGCGATGAAATTTGATTCCGACGACAAGGAGGCAAATCGTCAGGATCCTCAGATTAAGATTCTTACAGCGCTGATCGATAAACCCTTCAAAATGAAGGTTTCTCCGAGCGGGAAAGTTTCTAAGGTCGTGGGAGTCGACAAAATCGCCAATGGCATTATCAAAGATCTAGGGCAAAACCCTGCCATGGCCCAAGCGGCAGAGATTATCCGCAGTCAATTGAGCAATAAGGCAATTGGTAGTCAAATGGAGACCTCGCTCAGAATTCTCCCCGAAAAAGCAGTCCCTATCGGTCATAAGTGGACTCGTGGACCTGAGAAGAAAGAACACCCCATGGGGAGTATCGAGACGAAAGACAATATTACTTTCAAGAGCATCGAGAATAAAAAAGAACGGAATTTGGCCGTCATCATTATCGATCACGACATGAAAATGAACATGACGAATAAGAACAACCCGGCGTTAAAGATGTTCGATATCGATACTAAGTTTAAGGGCAATCAGAGCATTTTTCGCTTTGACATCGACGGAGGCTACCTGAAGAAGCAAGTCCATCGATTTACAATGGACATGAAGTTCACTGGAAAGCAGCAAAAGGGCATGGACCTCGATCAAGAGGTTAAGCAAACAATGACTGTCTTGCTGATGTCGGTCAAAGAACCAAAGAGCGACGAGAAACCTAAGACGGGGACGAAGAAGAAGTTCTAAGCAAGGCTTCATTTGGGATCTGTGCATTCGAAGAAATGGAGCCGACACCAACAATGGTTGTCGGCTCCGTTTTTATTCGAAGTCGTGACTTCCCCAGTTTGGGACCTTCCCAAAAGACTACCAATACAAAGAATGACCAGACTTTGATCCTTTTTGAAATTCAATTCGTAGGGCAGTTCGTCATAAGCCCTTTCAGAGCCCAATGGAGTGACAATGAAACGTATTATGCGACTCGGTCTTATCGCGTGCCTTCTCTGCACACAGGCATCCGCGCAGGACACCCAAGCCAAAAAAGTCTTGCTAAAATGGAAGTGGAAGAAAGGACAAGTGCTTCGATATCGTATGTCAATGTCTCAGACGCAGACAATGACTGGCTCCGAGAACAGGACGCTGGAAAACGAAACGACATATTATTGGATTCA
>JARGOJ010000902.1 GCA_029210225.1 Planctomycetota bacterium | reverse complement strand
AAACTGAAACAATCCAGGCCTGCGGCTTCAATGGCCGCTTTCACTTTGCGGTCTCGACGGCGCTCGTAGATTTCATATTCCTTATTGAAAAACAAGGCGTCGCATTTGCATTGCGACATGATCTCTAAAATGGCCTCAGGCAACTCTGTGGAGCGATCACGAATGAGAAGCTTGACCGGAATATTCTTCGCAGCCAGCGCATCCCAGAGCGACTTCATCTGTCGAAAGATAAAGTCGGCCTTGGCCTCGCCCCATTGAAACTCGTCCCGCCAAGTTGACTCAGTGATGGTAAAGAGCGCGACGAGGCCTTTGTTAGTCCTCTGGGCGGCCTCGAAGAGGGCTGTGTTGTCGGTGAGTCTAAGGTCGGTGCGAAACCATACAAGCGTGCGCAATGGAGGAGCCCTTCGTGAAAAAATCTAAACTGAATGCGGAGTCTAGAAGAGGAAACCGAGAAGTTCAAGGGGAATGGGGGCTTGTCGAGTACGGGTCCTATGAGCGGTGTGATTCTCTCTGGGCTTCGCACGGGTGAGTGCTAGGACTCGCGATGCGATCGTTGCTCATTTAGCTGAAGAAGCCGCTCGGGGATTGATTTGTATTGAGTAAGGAGAAGGTCCGCGGCGAATAGAGCGCGTTAAGCGTCCCAGTAGAAGACCTCTTCGAGGCCGACCTCAAAAAAATGGGCGATTTTGAACGCGGTTTCAAGGGAGGGTGAATAGCGTTTTTTTTCAATGGCCGCGATGGTCTGACGAGTTAGACCCACGGCGTCGCCGAGTTCGGACTGTGTGATTGATCCGTTTTCACGAAGCTCTCGGACCATGTTTGATATTGGAAGTCGAGGACCCATTGACTAAATCGCCGTTCGATAAAGGACGATTTGGATGAGATATTCGGACAGCTGCCCGAGAATCAAACTTCCAAAGACCGAATAGAAGAGCAGGTTTCCATCGTGTGTGAGGATGTAGAGTCCGAGGGACAGGATCACTCCACAGCCAAAAACATAGCCTGAGAGTTTTCCTGCCTTATCGAAGATCTTTTGCTCTCTTTCATCGAGGGGCGAGTTGGCATCTTTGGGGGCGAACGCTGCAATGAAGATATGGCCGATGATCGCGATGACCGTTAATATCACCGTGAATATGACCAGGACCGGCAGGACGGGGGGAGCGAAGTGGCCGAGTTCTTTGGAGATCGAAACGACGGCCCCCGAGTAGATGAGGCCACTGAGCAGCAGCGCGAGGGACATGATCCAGGCAGACTTTTCTTGAAAGGGCATAACTCAACCTTCGGTGTTAAATATTCTTAACATCGGAGTTTAGTGTATGACTGAAGGGATGTCAAATATATTTAACATCTCACTCCGAGTGAAATCGTTGTTCATTCAGCTCAAGAAGCCGCGCCAGAATAAGTTTTCGCGCTTTTGGACTGACGCTGTAACGTTCGCCATAGCCGTGGTCGTAGAAGCCATGCTCTGCATCAATATCCCAGTGGTAGGCCTCTAAGACCGTATGGTCGAGCTTTCTATGGAGGGCGCGGAGTGAGTTGAAGTCGTTGGATTGCTCTAGCGACGAATGAAAACGTTCATAGAGCTTGGTGAGCCCATAGGATTCTTGATTCATGAGATGGGCGCGCTCGGCATAGAAGAGCTGCCCAGCGCTGTCCAGGGGCTTACGACTCTTCCAATCTTTGGGAAAGGGGAATGTGACAAAGCAATCCGTCGGGTTGTATCGAATGCCCGCGCCCAAATTGGAACAGAGGAACCAGGAATAGATGCTATGGAGATTCGACTGAAGCACGGCAAAGGACGCGTGGTCGGAGAAGGTGAATATGTTCAAGCTGTTTTGAAAGATGGCCTTCGCATCCAGAAATGCGAAACAAAGGTAAACTGAGGCCTGAGCGTTAGTCGCGAGAACCCGTTCCATTCCCTCAATTGTCTTGTATAGCTTCTTTCTCTGCCGCCAGTATTTCCAAAACGGGTAGTCATTGACGTCCTTAGATTTACTCGCCATTCGATCGGGCTTGACCCGTCGCTCAATAAGAGAGAATAGATCCGGCCACTCCCGCGCCTCACTCTCACTTCGATCGCCGAAGTTGACGATGTACCGACTTGGCTCCAAATTGAGGCTCTCGTTGAGGTCTTCCCCGCCAATATAAGGCTGGATTAACTGCGCGTTTCTCGGGTCTTTCTCTATAAGCTCATTCATATAATTAAAAGACTGTTCAAGGGTCCCGTTCTTCTTGAATTCAAAGCCCGTGCTGTGGGGAATGACTCCTTGAAACGCCTTGTTCTTATTGACTTTTAGTACGCAGGGCTCTTTGTTGATGATTTCGTTGCCGAGGAAGCTGCTGATGTGTTTGACCTCGTTGCCATTGAGCGTCTTCAATCCACTCCAAGGACCCTTTGACAAGTGAATCAGGCTGACAGAAACAGCAGCCGGACCCGGCCAGACAATGTCAGTGTCAGCCCTAAATATTGTTGCTCCTCTGTCTAGAAGGTATTGCAAGCCCGCCAAGCGAGTTTCTCCCTGACTGATAATCTCCTTAGCGACAAATCCAACGAGGCCGTTTGGTTTTATTAAATCCCAAGCGCGTCGCAAAAAATGAGCGACGAGGTCGGCCTCTCCGGAGCTGCCGGGATGGACCTGTGTAAGCCAGCGATTGTAGGACTTACCAAAAGATGCGCTGATGTTCCGTCCACCGAGAAAGGGTGGATTTCCTAGGATTGCGTCGAAGCCTCGGGCCTTCTTTGAATTGAAAATCAAAGGGAATTCAAGCTCCCAATGAAAGCAGGTCACTTCTTGGCTGGAATCGAGCTTCCCTTCTCTCAGCAGTCGATTCCCGTGATCTCTCAGCTCCGGATAAGTGACGTGACTCTGGCAGAGATTTTGCCAGGTTTTGTGAGCTTGAATAGCCCTCTTTTGACTGCTGGCGCCTAATTGAATCCCAATCCAAACATCAGCCGCAAGGCGCTCAAGCTTGGAGCTAGAGACTTCCTCGCTTTGAAAGGCCTCCACGCTTTTTCTTATCGCTGTCTTCTGTTCCTGTGCCTTGGAGTAGAACGACTTGTTGTTAATGGGCAGGCCGAGCAATGAATCTCCGACTTTCAGGTGCTCGTCGAGGAAAGAGAGGGGTAATTTGGAATTGGCTATTTCTAACCAGAGCGAGCACTTGGCAATGTCGACGGCGAGGAGATTGACATCGACGCCAAAGAGGCAAGATTCGGCGACGCGCTGCTTCCAGCTTGACTTAACTGTTTTTTGCTGGTTCGTCGCGGGAATCGACTCTGTTTCTGCAAGCTTGGCTAGGTATCGGCAACTCTCTAATAGGAAGGCCCCAGATCCCATAGCGACATCGCAGATGCGTCGATCGAGAATAGGCACGACCGTTTCGCTTTGGTGCTCCGTTTGAGCCTTTGAAAACTGGCAGAGAGTTTGTGAGACGACCTGTTTTGTCAGTGTGGTGGGGGTGTAGTGAGTGCCGGATTGACGGCGTTGGGTGTGGTCGACAAGATAAAGGCTTTGGGGCGCCAGGAGAATAGGAGAGCCATCTTCGGTTGTTTTTAACAGCGGGCTAAGGGAGCTGCCAGGGCGCTCTGTTTTCTTTGAGACAATGGCGTCTAGGTCTTTTTGCAGGCTGCGGTCCGAGCGACCGGTCCTATGAAGGAGGAAGTCGCGGAAAGCCTCGGGGCCTTCTTGGAACTTTGCCTCAAGCTTTTGAAGACTTTCCAGGGGGACCTTCTGCTTCGAGCATTTGAGGACGACGCTGAGTTCTTCGACTTTGACGACGGTTTGTTCGAGCACACATTCGTAGAGGGAGCCGAGGCTTTCAACCGGAAGCCTGTTCTCATCACTCTCATTGGTGAATTGAGTGATGGCTTTGAAGCAATGCTTCATTTCTGCGTTGGTGAATTGCAGTCGTTTGTCATTGAGAATTGGACAATGACGAAGGGTGAGACCGATTTGTCTTTGTGACGGAGAGAGCTTCCAGGGGAAGCTGTGGAAGAGTTGCTGGAGTT
>JARGOJ010000901.1 GCA_029210225.1 Planctomycetota bacterium | reverse complement strand
AGGCTTTCGTAACCTTTGCATCCTGCGCTGAAGCAACATGACCGAGCGTGTCCACAGCAGCGGCCCGAACATAGTCCTGCGGATCCTTCAATGATTTCATGATCACAGGAATGCCCAGTCGTGTGGGAGAGCCGACTGCTCTCAAAGCTTCAAGAGCATAGTAACGGCGCAACGGATCTTTATGATCAAGCTCCTTTAAAAGTCCAGAAACGGCATCTTTCCCCGCCTTCCCGAGTCGGCCATAGATCCCCACAACATAATTGCGGGTCCAAATGTATTCGACCCGCAGCCCTTTCAATAAGACAGCCAGGACTTTTTTAGTATCAAAAGGTTGTTCGGGATCAATGGTCCGCAAAGCGCTAAATGAAAAGGAAGCCACAAGGTCATTCTTGCTTTCAAGAGATTTCACAAGCGCGGGAACAGCACCCTTCGCGCCCCGTCCTATTCTTCCGAGAGCCTCTAAGGCCCGCAAGCGAAGCATCAAATCCTTCTCACTAAGAACGTCCACAAGCGCACGAACCCCCTCCGTGGCCGCCGCACCAATCTTCCCCAAAGCCTTGATGGCCTCGCGACGATTTCGCGATGCCTTGTCCTTAACGATTCCAGCAAGCGTCAAAACAGCCGCTTTGGACTCAGTCCCCATTTCGCCGAGAGCGCGGATAACACAATCTTTGAATTGGCTATCCTCGGATCCCAAGGATTTTATGAGCGCAGGCACAGCCATTCCCCCACGAGAACTGAATGTCCCTAGAGACTCGGCTGCATACCTACAAACCCATATATAATCGTCGGAAAGCGCTGCGGCAAGTGCAGGAATCACAAGCCTCGTTCTTGAGCGAGACATCCTCAGTTCATAGGCCGCTGTCGCCCGAACCTGTCCATCCTTATCTCGAAGAGCCTCAAGCAACGCTAAAGTGACAGGCTCAGAGTCGCCAGCAATATCCGCCAGGGCATTGATAAGCTCCCTCCGATATCGGCTTTCTCTATCCTGAAGCAAGCTGACGAGCACTGGCACTGCTCCTTTCGCGAGAGGCCCCAACGCCATGAGAGCCTTGATGATATGGTAGCGTCCAGGGTGATCTTTCTCGTCAAGAGCTTCGACAAGCGCCAATCCCGACTTCGGCCCAAGCCTTCCAAGAGCCCAGGTGGCCGCTGTCCGAACCTGCTCTTTTCTGTCACGAAGCGCCACAATCAAAGCTGGAATCGCTTTGTCTCCCTTCCAACCTATCGCGCCTAACGTGTACGCGACCTGTGCGCGAGTCGACGCGTCCTTATCTTTGAGAAGCACCAAGAGAGCAGCAACGGCCTTTTCCGACTTGGGACCCAATCCCCTCAGCGCTCTCACAGCAAAGAGTTGGTTCTTTTGCTGCCCATCTTTGACCGCGAAGATGAGGCCAGAAACCCATTTCTCATCTTTCAGTAGAACCCCCGAAGAGATCTCTCTAAGGGCTGTCATTGCAGAAGCTCTTACTCTGAAATCCTTGGACGCCACCACTCTCTGGAGTTCAGGAATAACGGCCTTAGCCTTCGACCCCATCTCTCCTAAGATCTCCAAGACACAAACACAGACATAAGGATCCTCGCTCTTCAGTCCACGAATAAGATCGGGCATCACCTTCTTGGCATCTAAATGCTCGTCGGGGCCAATCTTTCCTAATGAATACACAGTGAGAGAACGTAGGCCATGATTCTTCGATGAGAGTAGTGGAAGGAGAGAGGAGATTGCTTCTTTTGCGCTTGGACCGATCTTTCCCAGTGCTTTCAGCGCATAAATACGAGACTCTAGATCTTCGTCCTTAAGGACCCTCACTAAATCCGGGACTGCTTTTCCCGCCCGCGCTCCTAGAGCGCCCAAAGCAGCCATCGCTGAGAGCCGAAGCTTTGGATCCTTGCCCCGTAGCTGACCGATCAAGCGACTCACTTTTTCTGAAACTGCCTGAGTCGTCTTAGACCGTTTGTCCTGGGCATGGCTGAGAGAAGTCAGACCTACGAATGAAAACAATAAAAATAACGGAATGGTTCCTTGGAGAGTCTTCATGTAATCAATCCAATTTAAGCGCTGGACAAGCCAATCGAGATTGCTGTCTTTTGGTCGGGGACAAGATACAAGCTATGTCAAAGCTCTGATATCCTCAAAAATCAATGGCTTATACGACTCAAAGAGCGTCAAGGTTCCACTCGTCCTTAAACATAGGAGGACCTCTCATGAATGCTCTCACCCCACAAAGATTTGACGGAAGGTCAGATTGACCCGCGGACCATGCACCCGCTTCGTCGGAGGAAGTCGGTGCAACCAATGGGATTGAGTTGATCCCTTCATGATCAACAAGCTGCCATGCTTCAATTGAACGGAGACTTTCTCTTTACTGTCCTTGTGCTTCAATAAAAACTTGCGCTCAGCGCCAAAGCTCATTGAGGCAATGGCCCCGTCCTTCAACAGGTCCTTCTCCCCATCACTGTGCCAAGCCATCCCCTCTTGCCCATCATGGTATAGGTTTAACAAACAAGAATTGAAGGTCTCCCCAGAGACCTGTTCAGCGATCGCCTTTAATTCAATTAACAGCGGAAGCCAGAGCAAAGCGGTCTTCGTTACTTTCGAATAGGTGTAAGTGAACGGCCGCTCCGCATACCAGGCCACTTTCCTCTTCGTCACAATCCTCCGCCCGAAGATCCGCGCTTCATCATGAACCCAAGCGATCTCTTTCATGAGCTCATCAAAGTACCGGTCGGCCGTTCCTCCCTCAATGACCGCACCGTAATCATGAACGACGCCGTCATAGGGGAGCAGGTTGTTCAATGGTCCCCGGTGACTCTCGAAGAGATCCACTCTTTATACTTCTCTTTCATACAATGCCCGCAAGGGCGATATCCCCAAGTCTCTGCCTCTTCAAGCGAGACAAAAAAGACCCTATTGCGCCGCAGCATCCGGCGCCCAGACCAACAATCAAGACGCCCGTATATCTTCAATGGACGATGCCCGCCCCAACGGACAGCGCCTCGTTTCATACTCAACCATAAGGCCCTGTCATCCATTTCACAGTGTCGAATCATGTTCAAACTATAAGCACGCCATGATCGAAGTTCGACCCGATTCTTGCGCGCTTCTGAACGCCTCAAAAAAAAGATGAATACGACCCTGAAGACAAGCATTCCAGCTCACCGATGGAAGAATTAAGGAAGGAGCTAGAATGAGTCGAGCAAGGGTGGATGTCGATTTGGGGGCGGTGACTTGGAACCTCCAAAATCTTCGGCGAAAAGTAGGATCTCACCCCGAGATCATGGCTGTTGTCAAAGCCAACGCTTACGGCCACGGAGCGGTTCCCATCGCTCGCGCCCTCAAGCGCGCCGGGGCAGAACAGCTCGCCGTCGCGACCCCTGAAGAAGGCCTCGAACTCCGCCACTCCAATATAAAAGGCCCCATCACTGTGCTCGGCCCCAGCTGTGACAGCGACCTCTCAGAGATGTTCGACGCCCAACTCACCCTCACGGTCCTCGATAAAGACAGCGCTCGGAGAATCGCCCAAAGCGCCCGCGCCATGCGCCAAACCGCGCAGGTTCATGTCAAAGTCGATACGGGTATGCACCGCTTCGGACTCACTCCCGAAGAGCTCCCAGCCATTCTTAGCGACCTCGCCGACGCGCCCTTTATCTCCGTATACTCTCTCGCCACTCACCTCGCTAACGCCGATCACCGCGAGCAGAGCAACCGCCAGATCCATGAATTCCACAAGAGCCGAGAAGCCCTTCGTAAGCTCGGACTGCTCCCAGAGAACTTTCACCTGGCCAACTCCGCCGGCGCCATCCTCAGAGACGCCCGCTGCGACGACATTATCCGCCCTGGCATTGCCCTCTACGGCATTGACCCGACAGGGAGATTTCATCACGCTGGCATGGCCCTGCGCCCCGCGCTCTCGGTCAAGAGCCGCCTCGCGAGCATCCGCGAGATTCCCGCTGGGGCCCCTGTGGGATATGGAAGCACTGTCACCACAAAGAGGCCGACCCGCCTCGGT
>JARGOJ010000900.1 GCA_029210225.1 Planctomycetota bacterium | reverse complement strand
ATTCACGGCCTAATGAGCAGTCAGAGACCATGGATTTAAGGATGACAGAGCACTAGCCGCTTTGATCTCCCTCGGAATCAATGAGAATTTCAATACGATCCACTTTGCGCTCGTCGCCTTCGACCACCTTGAACAAGAGGTTACTGTCATGGTGGAGATCGCCGACGGAAGGTATCTTGCCAAGGTTTGTAGAGAGGTAGCCACCAAGAGTGTCGTAGTCGGCATCTTCCGGAAGATTAATGTTGAGGCTTTGATTGAGTTCGTCGATATGAACCTTGCCGTCCACGCTGAAGGTCGCGTCTGAGAGCTGCTCGATGCCTTCGCGCTCGGGCATGTCATGCTCGTCGTCAATATCGCCGAAGATCTCTGAGATGATATCGCTGAGAGTCACCATTCCAGCGGTGCCGCCGTATTCATCGACGATGATCGCGACGTGAACCTTGTTGCTCTTAATATCGCCAAACAAGTCGCGGACGCGCTTCGATTCTGGAACGAAGAGCGGCTTCCGTAACACTTCACGCACAGAGAGATCGGCCGGGGCATTCTTGAGATGAAGGCGCTCGACGATATCCTTGATGTGAACGATACCCACAATCTTATCGATGCTCTCTTCAAAGATCGGCAAGCGGGAATGGCCGTGGCTGACGAGCAGCTCCACAGCTTCGGAGAAGCTCGACTCGATGCTGACACCCTGGATATCGATGCGTGGCGTCATCACCTCGGAGACCTCCACATCTCTAAAGTCGATGACCTTCTCGATCATGTTGTAGGCCGATTGCTCAAGGACCCCATCGCGCACCGCTTCGATGGCGGCGGAGCGGATTTCGTCGTCGGCTTCTTCGACCGCGTCTTCTTGAGCTGTAGAGCCTGTCACTCGAAGCGCGATCATGACCATCCAGCGGAAGGGCTGAGTGATTGGTTGGCAAAGCCAGAGCAGACGCCAGACACCGGGCATAAATCGAATGATGATCGACTCGGCGAGGTGGTCCCCATAGGCGCGAGGAAGGACGTGGGCGAAGAGCAGCACAACAATCACAAGCGAGACGCATGTAATGAGATTGAGAGGCGTTGGCTGCGCCCCAAAGTAAATCCATCCCAGGCAGATACCGCTTAAGGCGAGGAGTACACCTTTGAGGATGGAGAGCTCGTCGATGGTCTTATGATCGTCTTGGAGGAGGCGACTATAAAAATCGACCTCGTCTTGAGTCGCCAAGCGCTCCGCAAGTCGGGCGTTTGACACCTCACGAAGAGCCGTCACTAGAAAAGTGCAGATGGCGTGAAAGATCGCGAAGACCGTTAAGATTGTCCATAGAACGGATTCGCTGATCTCAAGAGGCTCGCCCAAGGCTCGCCTCCCGATTCGTTCCTAACCTCAGGGGGTCAGGGTCGTCCTCTATGCTAAGTTCGTCATCCATATAAGCCCATATTAAAAAACTCCGTCTCACCTTGCGAGACTGTCATTCCAGAGCTTTTTTGCAAAGACCGATGAGTTGGTCAATCTTAAGGATTTCTTCAGGGTCGTGAAGATTTGATCGAGCCCGTAAAAGCAGCGAGCAGGCTTTCCTAAACTTCTTCTTAGCAAGGAGACGTTCTCCTTCGACCCACCAACGATTTGTTTTGATTTTCTGCCGAACAAGAGAAATTTGATGATCCACTTTGACCCCCGCTCCAACAGCTTTCGCCTCAAGCAGCACTTCTAAAGCGTCCTCATAGCTCCCGGTGGCGATATGCGTGTTGCCCAGCTCCCCGAGGTCACGCTTGGGATCGCGATCCTCTGTGATGTCTCCCTCTTCTGGAATGGTGTAGAACAGCTGGAAGTAACGCTTCACGGCTTTTTTCAGAGCGGCCTTGGCTCTCGGCTCACCGCTCTTAACTCGTGCTCTGTAGGTCACGAGTTGGCTTCTGAGAGTCTCTTGAATGGCTTGAATCTTACGCTCAGCGCGATTGTCTTCGAATGAGGCCAGCAGTTGCGCCTGGCGAAAGCTTCGGAGCGCGAGACCATAGCGCTCAAGACTCTCAGCGTTTGCTCCAATACGCCAAGCTTTGGCGAACTCAATCTCATTATTCATCTCTTCGAAGAGGCTTAGGGTGAGCCCGAGAGCGTCCTCTGACACTCCCTTCTCAAGCTCAGCGGCGCGTTCCGCCCGACTTTCTTCAAGGACCGTGAGGGCTTTGTCTTCCTTCCCAAGCGCGATCAGGCTTCGGATTTGGCTCTGGAGTATCATTGCGCTCAAGAAGCGCTCAAACTCTTTCGCCGCCTTATCTTGAACTCCCAAAGAGCCAAGAGACTTGAGGTCGCGATTAATTGCGGTGAAGTCATTGTAAGCGGCAGTCGGATCAGTCTTTGCTCGTGCCTCTGTGGCCCGAGTCTTCAAATCGGCGAAGCTGCTTGAGTTGCTCCACGCCATCACCATGACCAGGAGCAAGGCGAGCAAGATTCCGCCACCTGTTGCGTAGAGGATCTGTTTGCTGAGGTTACGTCGTCGACGTTTTCGGAAATACTCGTCGGCCTTAAAACCAGCGGCGGCCCCCTCTACTTTCGTCGCAGAGAACGCAATGTCGTCAAGCTTTCCAAAGGTGGTCATGCCCGAGCGACTCATGTCTTCGACGATCTTGACGTCGTTTTCGAGCAAGGCGCGGTCGTGAGCGGTGAGAGCGGCTTCTTCGTCTTCGTCGTCGAGCTCAATCTCCATTGCGCTGGCGAGGAATTGTTGGCCACGCTCCGAGGTGTAGCGATCCTTCTTGGAGTGCTCGATGAGCAGGGAATCGGCTTTGGTCGCTCCAAGACCGAGGGGTTGATAGCCTTCATCCAGGCGAGTTTCCCGTTCGAAGCCGGGCTTGTCGACGGTCGCGGGCGTCTTTGGAACCTGATCGAGAGAGAGCTTCTTAACGCTGTCTCCTTTGAGTTCTAGGACGGGCTGGGCTCTGGTTGCGCTGGTCGGTTGGGCTCGGGTCGCGCCGCTGGGCCGTCCTCCAATGCGTCTCCGTCCGGAGCTGAGCGGAGGACGAGAACCAAGTCTCCCTGAGCGAGAGCTGGTCGGGCTTGCTTGCACTGGGGGCGGAGGAGGAAGCGGAGTTGCAGGTGGCCCCCCGGCCCCCTCTTGACCCAGTCGACTCAGAACCTCTTTGAGGATCATCGCGTGGGCTTCCATCGACAGCAAATTGGCGCTGACCAAGAGCTCCCCAAGGCGGACTTCGTAGTTGCGTTGTTTTTGAATTTCGAAGGCGCGAGCGATGTAGTTTGTTGGGACGAGGCCCCGGCTTTGAACGACACGGCCGTACATCTGATCGATGCGGGCAACGCGACTTCCGATAAGGGCCCGTTGAATACGGTCGACTTGATCGTCGGCGAGCACACCATCACTGAGGGCGAGTTCGGCAACCCCTCGTCCGGTGCTACGAGACTTTTGAATCAGTCCATGAATTTGTTGCCGAGTGAGCAATCCGTTCTTGAGAGCGAGCTTCAAGAAGAATTTTTCAGCTGGCCTGGGTTCGTCCATTGTCACCAAGACCGCAGTCTCTTCCGCTATTGATTGACGCGGGACCATTAAAGTCGGAGAATTATAACAGGTTCGAAGGGCAAGTTCTAAAAGCTGAGATCGCGCTCTCCAAACCCAACTCTAGGATTTTGATCGAAGAGCGCAAATGAATTTACTTTTCTTGCGTCGCTTTGCCAAATTGATCTCTCATAACGTACTCGTCCCGTTATGACTGTGACTTCTGCCCGCCATCCATCTGAAGGAAGTGTGATATGAACGCCCCCGCCGTTGACACTGAGAAATACACGCTCTGCGACTTACTGCAAGCCGTTGCTGCCTTAAAGAAAGAGGACCAAACCCTCGAAGTCTATAAGCGCTTGATCCAAAAGTTGGATGTTCCTCAAGGCCTCATCGATGAGCACATGCATTTCTCAGAAGAGAGCTATGCCCGGAACCTCATCTGCGTGACCCCTCGCTTTGAGATGATCGTGATGTGTTGGCACCCCGGGCAAATGAGTTCGGTGCACGATCACC
>JARGOJ010000899.1 GCA_029210225.1 Planctomycetota bacterium | reverse complement strand
GTAAAAATAGTGGTCCATCTCGCGCTTGTTGATGACGACTTTACCAGTGCCACCTGGCTTCAGGCGAACACGGGCGACAGAAGTCTTGCGACGTCCTGTTCCCCAATAGTAAAGGGGATCTTCGCCAGTACCCACTTGAGTTGGTGCTTTCGCCTCAACAGCAGGTGTGCTTGATTCAGCAGGCGCGTCAGCTGGAGCGCCTTGGTCTTGAGTGTCCTGATTCTCTTCTGTCACGTCCTAATCCTCTGACTGTATGGGATCAATGACTTTCAACTTCACTGAGTATTTCAGATCAGGGAAAGGTCAATTTCTTGGGGGTCTTGGGCCTTGTGGGGATGATCAGTACCAGTGTAGAGCTTCAATTTCTTGAGCTGCTGACGACCGAGACGAGTCTTAGGCATCATCCGCTTAACAGCAAGTAGAATCACTTCTGTCGGATCATTGTCCATGACTGTCTTAATTGAACGTTCCCGCAATCCACTAAGATAACCGGTGTAATGACGGTAGAACTTACTGTCCATCTTCTTACCGGTTAGTTTAATTTTTTCACAGTTTGTAATGACGACGAAATCTCCGTCGTCCATGTGCGGTGTATAGCTGGGCTTGTGCTTACCCATGAGAATACGAGCAACCTTAGTTGCGAGTCGACCAAGAACGACGTCATTCGCATCCACGTGGCACCAGCCGTTTTGTACGTCGCCGGCCTTAGCCATATAAGTTTTCATCAAAACGTCTCCACCAATTGATTTGTTCTTCTCTTAAGAGAGCCAGTGCATCCAAAATGAAAAATTGGGAGATCTGGCCATGCGCCTCGGTATTACGTGGCGTAGGATAAGAAGGGCAAACTTTTATCAGAGTATGGGTCGCTTGTCAACAAACATAATTCGTCTCTTTCCCTGACAAAAATTTTATCATCAATGATTGACGTGGTTCACAACCTAATTCGTCCTGATATTTGAGACCGAAAAGAATTCTAAAAAATCGAGGGAATCACACTTGGCGATCTATACCGCGTTCTTTGCTGAAACCGATGACGGAAAAGTGATCGGCGAGGTCCTCATACCACCGTTTCCATGGAACCCCATCCTCTCGGCGCTTGGGCGCCACCATGATGAGGCCTTCTCCCAACTCCGTAGCGGACTGCGCTATCATCTACGTTCGAAACATTGGCTGCCCCGAGGATTTGCTTGGGATAGCGCCTCCCTCACAAGAGTCTCTGTCGATCTCCGCCCTGGATGGAGGCAAGGAGATAAATATTTCTCCGGTGATCGCAACTACCGACTCGAAGTCTCCGTCGTCCATGGCGAGATCTCCGACGGCGATGGTTGCCTCGCGTTCATTCCAAGGCTTCCCCTTGTCTTCTACTATTTCGACAAAAAAGAATTCACAACGACGGTTCGGGCGGAAGTTCAAAAGTTCTTTCTCGAAGCTCCGGTCGAGGAGATCGCACACTTCCTCCCTCACTCTAATGAATACATAGATACGATCACTATAAACGTCCCGGCCGATCGGCTTAGGGACAAAGCTGGCCCTGAGGTTTCGATACTCGATCAAGTCGGCCAAGCCCTCACTCGGAGAAGCTTGAAGAAGCTCTCAAATGCCGCCTACGAACGGGATAAGGAAGTCAACTCTATCCTTTCCTCCTTGCGAGAAGGCGTCGCCGGCCTGCTTGTGGTCGGTGAAAGCGGAGTGGGGAAGAGTTCGACGATTCACGAAGCTTTTCGCCGCTTACTCCGAGGACACACTCCCTCCGCTGAGACGATCGCCGAAGAGGGTGAAGTCAACAAAGACATCCCCCACTGCTACCTGAGCAGCGGCAGTCGCATTGTCGCCGGAATGAAATATGTCGGGCAATGGGAAGAGCGGTGTCGCGATGTCTGCGAAGAGCTCGCGTCCTCAAACTCGATCTTAAATGTCGGCGACCTCGTCGGATTTCTCACCGCAGGGCGTTCCACTCACAACGACCGGGGCCTCGACGTTATCTTCCGGCCCTACCTCGAACGCAATGAAATCACCATCGTTCTCGAAACCACTCCGCGCGGGCTCGACGTCGCCGAACGCCTCGCCCCAGGATTCACAGGCCTGTTCAAGACCGTGCATATTGAAGCCAGTGAGCGTCTTCAAACTCTTAGGATCATCGAAAAGGTCCTCTGCGAGAAACTCTCAGGACGCCCGGAGCTTCCCCCTGAGTTGGCGCCGACAATTTATGAGCTGACTCACCGCTTCATGACCCGTGGTCGCTTTCCTGGGAAGGCCATTCCTCTCACTCGAGAGCTAGCTCCCAAATCTCAGCAAGCCGAGTTTCCGAATCGCGAAGACATCATCGACACCTTCTCTGTGAAGACTGGCATCCCCTCGATCTTCCTGGACGACAATGTTCCTTTGGCGCCCAGCGAGGTCGCCGAATTTTTTGAGAAGCGATTGGTTGGGCAAGTTCAAGCCAGAGAGTCGTCGGTCTCCCTTGTCTCAACGCTTAAAGCAGGCTTGAACGACCCTCAACGACCCATCGCGAGCATGTTGCTCTGTGGTCCCACGGGGGTGGGAAAAACTGAACTCGCGAAATGTCTCGCTGAGTTCTTCTTCAGCGGCCGAGAACGTCTCATCCGCCTGGACATGAGCGAGTATGGTCTTCCGGGCAGCCTGTCCCGGCTCATCGGTGATCTTCACGTTGGACCTGGAGAGCTTACAAAGCGCATCAACGATCAACCGTTCTCCGTCGTCCTCTTCGATGAAGTCGAGAAAGCCAATCCCGCCGTCTTCGATGTCCTCATGGGCCTATTCGACGAAGGACGCTTGACCGATCCCTTCGGAAAAGTCGCCGACTTTCGCAGCTCCATTCTGGTCATGACCTCGAATCTGGGTGCTGTCAAAGGCGCGGAGTTAGGATTCCAGGAAGACAGCGCCGGAACCGCGACCGCACGATTTATGGGCGCCGTCTCCGAGTTCTTCCGTCCTGAATTCATCAATCGCCTCGATCGCATTGTGATGTTCTCAAGCCTTGATCAAACTCAGTGCCAGGCGATAGCAAAGAGAGAACTTGAAAAACTAAAAGTCCGAGAGGGCTTCACCAGGAGAGGACTGCGGCTAACCTTTGAAGAGAATGTCCCCGCCGTCATTGCTAAGCTCGGCTTCGATGAACGCTACGGCGCTCGCCCCTTAAAACGAGCCATCGATCGCCTGATCACAACTCCGCTCGCTCAAAGCATCTCGTCAAAGCCAGAGTTCCGCGATGCCGTCCTGACCATCTCTCTTAGTGAAAGTGGGCAGCTCAGTTACCAAGAAGCCCCAGCTTAGGGCTGCTTCTTGTCTCCGAGCACCCGCTTTCTGACGCTCTCGAAGGTCGGGGCATCAAATCCGTAGGCCTCTAAAACAGCGGTCTCCAAACTCTGAAACGAAGCCGCCTTGGATTTATTCTCTCGTAGAGCCCGGGACGCCTCCACCACGGCCATTGAGATGCGATCTGGCATTGGGAAGTCACGCATAACGTCCAAGTCGACCTGGGCCATCGCACGCCCTCCTTCCATAGCCAAGAATTCGTAGATCACCGCAGCGACTTGAGAGTTCAGGATTCCGGCGACAAAGTCGAGGACGTCGAGTGTCGCGAATTCGCCCGATTTCCTGGCAACTCCGACATGATGATTATTGAACACGTAGAGACCCGAGAGGTCGACCGCAGCCTTCAAACGAAAACCCGTTTGATTGAGCAACAACTTGGGCTTTTCATAGTCTTCAGGAGCATATCCCGATCGGTAGAGCCCCTTGTCTTTTCGAACCCAGGTATCTCCAGGAAGCAATGAGAACGCCGATAAGCACGCCCCCTTTTCCATGACTCGGCTCCAACCAGGGCCGCTCTCTCGACCAATCAGTTCTTTCTTGCCACCGCTCTTAGCGATCAACCCCGAGAAGAGACGCAGCCAGTCATCAAGGCGGCCAGTGTCTCTCAACAGCGTCATGAGCAGAGCTTCCTCAGCCTCGGAGAGCACCATGTAGAAGCGATGTCTGGGAGTCGACTCA
>JARGOJ010000898.1 GCA_029210225.1 Planctomycetota bacterium | reverse complement strand
GCAAACTCGATTTCTCAGTTCTCGCATTATCAACACAAACGGGCAGCGCTGTGAGTTTTGCTTAGAGCCGGAATTCCGGCACTTTCCGATCAACAGCATAGGGGCTTAAGTCGAGCGTCGGATCGGTGCCGAGTATCGTCGAGGTGACCGCTTCGGCAGTTGCTGGTCCGAGTAACAGGCCATTTCTATAGTGTCCAGTCGCGACTGTGAGACCCGCTATCCCGACTGGTCGGCCAATATAGGGGAGTCTGTCAGGGCTCGCAGGCCTAAGACCGGCCCAAGCTTGCTTCCATTCGCAATGAGCGAGGGCCGGGACGATTCTTATGGCAGCCGCCAGAAGGCCTTGGACCGATTCGAGGCAAACTTTCTTGTCAAAGCCCCAGTCATGGAGTGTGCTGCCGATGATCACCTGACCGTCTGCTCTGGGGATCAGATAGTGACCGTCGTGAATGAGGATCGCTTTTATCAGAGGGGGAAAGGTTTCGACCCGGAGCATTTCTCCGTGGATAGGGACGACTTTGAGGCTTCGTCGAAGGCTCCGTTCCATGATGCGCCCCGACCAAGCCCCGGCCGACAAGACCGTTTCTTCTCCGTGATAGGCCGCTCTCGTCGTTTGAACTCCTTCAACGGTATCTCCAGAGACCAGGAGGCGCTCGACGGGATCGTCTGATAGCAGCTCAACGCCGAGGCGTGAACAAGCTGTGATGAGGGCCTTGAGCAAGCGAGGGTTCCGAACCTGATTGATATCGGCTTCATAAAGCACCGTCGAAAAGTCAGGAGATAGGGCCGGCTCGATCTCCTTTGCTTCGGCCTTATCGAGGACCCGAAAGGGCGTGCCATGTTTACTGTGAAAGGCTTGAATCTCCGCGAGATCATCAGAGTTCTGCCCCAATCGAATAAGCCCCGTACTGCGGAATTCCGTGGAGAAAGCCGCCAGTTCTTCAATGTCTTTTATAAACTTTGGATAGAGGGTCGCGCTGCGGGCGCAGAGGGCCGCCAAAGGACCCGGATATTTGTGCGGATGAATCGGGGAAAGAATCCCTCCGCCGGCCCATGACGCTTCCCGACCCGGGGCTCCTTTATCGACGACGAGGATGCGTTTGATTCCGGCTTGGCGCAACATCACCGCGCTGGACAGACCGACGACTCCGGCGCCGACAATAATCACGTCGTAGGCTTGAGACATGGAGGAAGTTCACTTTCTTCTGACGAACTGAGAATAATGGGCAAGAGTTCTACACCCAAGAGGCCAAAGTTTCCGTCGCAAATGGTTAAATGTCAAAACCCAGTTTCAGTGGAATTCGGCGCTTAAATTCGGCGCTACCATTTGTGAGGACGAGTCCATGAATGCCAAGGAACTTTTTACCAATCTTGCGATTGTGGCTAATATTGACGGCGATCTAGCTCTGCAGGAGCGTCTGCTCCTCGATCAATATGCTAAGAAATTGAAGATTGGCTTTTTGGACGCGCAGAAGATTCTTGATCAGGTGAAAGCCGGACAACTTCAGAAGTTTACCAAGCCTAAGCGCCCCAAAGCCCGCCGCTCTCTCTATAAGGCGATGATTAAGATTGTTCGCAGCGACAATAAAATCACTCAGAACGAGCAGAAGGTCCTTAAGAGAATCGGCAACCTCTTAGAAATCGACGATGAGCTCATGGCCCGTGCGACCGCCACGATGCCCCCGACCTTCGATGACGACGATGACGATGATGTCATTGAGCTATGATTCTCTGCGGCATTGAATTGAAGCAGCACGTCTCTAGAACACGATTTTGAAGTTTCCGCGGGACCTTGATATAGCCAGGGTTCCGCGTTTTGTATTACTCGCCAGCCCTTTCGACGCTTGGATTAGGCGTTGTTTTCCCAACGGATAAGTCGATATGATCGAAGTTCTGATCGTGGCTCTTGGGCGCGTTGAGCGCGCCGTTTTCTTAGACCAGCTCCCACGTCATCGCCGAGTCTTACCGAGCGCTGACGACCCCAATCGCTACGCGACGGTGACCTTCCGTGTACCAATGATAGGACAGCGCATCCCACATAATCGTGAGGTTGCTACAGTCATCATTCCAAAGAATGCTGATGCTGGAGAAGCGATTCAGCGAGCCATCACCCGTTGGAGTCCAAAGTCCATTTTGGTTTTAGGGGCCGCGACCGCCCTTCCTAATACGGAGTTGAATGTCGGCGATGTGCTCGTCGCAGAACGCCTATTCGACGCTGATTCTGAAATCAGTTGTTTGGTGAAGGCGGGGCAATCCTTAGCCGGTCAGGGATTCTTCAAAGCAGTCCGCGACTTGGAAGTCTCTCGTTGGAAGGCCCTCCTAGAGCGTGGTAACAACGCCAAGAAACACCTTGGAACTGTTGCTTTTTCCTCTGGGTCCGAGGCAAACGCAGAGGACCTTCGAAGTCGATTCCAAAGCGCGATGGCGCTCGCCCGAGATGGGGCGAAGGTTCTCTCATCTTTAGCCAACTTGCCGTCCGCCCCCTCCTTTGTGGGGATCCTCGGTTTGATCGACGTCAACGATGAAGCTGCCTCGATGCAAGTCGCCATGAGGAACGCCGCAGCCTTCGCCTTGGCATGCTTGGGAAAAGAGCCTGAAAAGACGGGAAGCTCTCTCGGCTCCTTGACCACGGACGCGGAGAAGCGCATGGCTCAGGCTGAGAAGCTTTACATGATCGCGACCGGCCTCCTGCAAAAGGGTCAGCTCGAAGAGGCCCTCAAGGGATATCAGCACGCCCTCGCCGCCGACCCCGACTATGCGGAGGCCTATAGCAACCGCGGCGTGGTGAAGTCTGCCTTGGGTGACTTAGACGGCGCCATCGCCGACTACAATATGGCGGTCAAGTTGAAGACCGACCTCGGAGCAGCCTTCTACAACCTTGCTTGTGCTCACGGATCGCGTGCGAAGCAAAGTGATCCAGAGCGTCAAGAATCCGATTTAGTCGAAGCCCTCAAGTGTCTTGGAAAAGCCCTCAAGAATGGGTTCACAAATCTCGATCATGTGGCGCAAGATGAGGATTTATCCCTGCTCCACGACCGGGCTGAATTTCAAACATTCCTCGCCCCGAAGGCCAGCACTTAATCGACGACGTTTTACGAAATCTTGGGCTCATAGGGGCTTAGATCACCCCCACAGGCCAAAAACTTCAAAACAAGCATAGCAATCTTAGTCGACATGACCGACTTTCTATCTATATAAATAATTCTCAAGAAAAGGGTTAGAGGCTTGCATCGGGGCCTTGCCTTGCAATGATGTCTCAGCAGTGGTACCACTAAGTCTTATAAAGTGTCGTAAATCGGCCATTCACCATTCTAACTGCGCTGCCCTCATGAAACTTTGGATTAATACAGACGGTAAGATTCAAGAGCATTTGATCTCTCAGACCGGCACGACCTCGATCGGACGCGGAGATGAAAACAATTTGGTCTTGAAAGACCGGGACATCTCGCGTTTTCATTGCGAGATCGTCGCTGAGGGTGACGGTTGTTTTGAACTCTACGACCTAGATAGCACGAACGGAACCTTCCTAAACGGCTCGAAGATCCAAAAGGCGACCCTTGTCCCTGGAGACACTGTCCAAATTGGCGATACCCTCATGATCGTCAACAGCCTTCATGAATCCCGTCGCGTTCCCCTCCCCAAAAATAAGGCGCTCACCCCTCGATCTTCAACGAGAGCGTCTCGGCCCCCCAACGATGAGACCGACCTTCACGATAACCCCCTACGCAACTCATTGCGCGGGCGTTTTCATCAGCTGATCGTCGCCACCCAGCGGATCGCCGCAGAGCTCGACAACACCAAGCTGCTCGACGTGGTGCTCACCGGCGCGGCCCGCTTCGCCTATGCCACACGAGGAATGGTCTATCTAAAAAGCGAGAACGACTACCAATTCGCCGTAGGATACAACCTCAAAGAGTCCGATCTGGAAGACGCTGAAAAAGCATTCATCGAAGCCCTCACAAGCCGTGCGGAGGTTCAGCTCGATATCGTCCAACACGCCTTCCGCGTCGGCGACAAACGGAAGATCAG
>JARGOJ010000897.1 GCA_029210225.1 Planctomycetota bacterium | reverse complement strand
GCCAATTCCACTTGCGAAGGCACCATGAACCTTGAACTGAAGCTTAAGGCTCAGGACTCCTCTAAAGTCGCCAAGAAAGACGACCTTAAGCCGAATAGGCCCGTCACTAAAGTCGCTGCAGGAAGCACCCGCGATTCCTATAAGCTGTCTGTCAGCACAAGCCTCAAATACAAGAGCGGCAACCGAGACGTCGTCGTTGATACTCCCTACAAGTTTCAATACGACAATATTGCTGGTAAAGCTGGGATCTCTGTCCAATTCACAGAAGTCATCCAAAGCCTCTTCATTAACGGCGCAGAATCGATCAATATACGCCTTACCAAGGATGGAACCGTCACTAGAGATCGTGGGAAAACTGAGATTGAGCCCTACGACAAGCTCGATGCCGATAGCAAGACTCTCCTCTATTCCATGTTTCGAAAGCCCATCGCGATCATCACAACGACCCTGGATGGCACAGAGTTAACCCGTGTACTCAGCGACCAACACAAAGCCGGCGCTCCTTTCGATGCGACCATCCACAACCTCCGTTGGTTTCACGCGCGCTTCGCTGACGAAAAGAGTTGGGCTGATGAAAGAACCTTTGATATTGGTCAAAGCGGCACCATCAGCGGGCTGCTCAACTTCACTAAGCTCGACAAGAAAGACGCCTCAGGAAACACCATCGTTAAAGTCTCCGGGACCCTGACCAAAGCCGCTATTTGGACCAGGCGCGGGACCATCAAGAACGCGAAATACGTTTTCAATGGTCTTCAGTCCTACAATGAGAAGCGAAAAAAATGGGTCCGTGGTCAAACCAATGTCACCCTCACTTATTCGCTCCGCGGCACACCCATTCGAGGCACAATGACCCTCAAGCTCGAATTGGTCAAAGGCCAGGCGAAGATAAAACCCATCAAGCCCGCTCCAACAAAGTCCCTACCAGAAGTAAAAATTGACCCAGCCCAACTATCAAAACACTCCTATCAATTGTCAATTGACACAACGGTGACCTCACAAGCCAAGGGACCAGTGATGAAAATCACGAATCCTGTTTCCCTTCGATATACAAATTCCATCGGGCCCAAATCCGTGTCCGTCACGCTCAAAGAATTCAAATACCACGTCTTAGGAAACGGACGCACAAAGCACTACGTAGAGATGGATAAGGACCATATTTGTTTCCACACCGGTGGCAAAAAGCAAACGGTCTCCGCTGAGAATGCCGACGCTAAGAACAAAGCGCTCCTCAAGACCCTCTTCGCTGCTCCTATCGCTCAAATCATTTTGGATAAGGAACGAAAGGAAATCAGTCGAAAAGTCAGTCCTGGATCGATTGACGGCAGAGTCTATGATGCGACCATTCACAACGCCCGTTGGTTCCACTCACGCTTCGCCGCAACAAAGAGCTGGGTTGAAACCAGGACCCTCGACGTCTCGAAGGGCGGCTTTATCACTGGTTCTCTCACCTTTACCAAGCTCGATAAAAAGGACGGGGCTGGGAACACCGTCGTTAAGGTCACGGGGACTCTCACTCAGGACCGCGTCAATAGCCTCAGGGGCCCACTGAGAGATGCCATATTCAAAATCGAGGGCACTCGATCCTATGATGAGACGCGAAAGATATGGGTCAGCGGTCAAAGCAACGTCACAATGACTTATGAGCAAATGACCGTCGGAGGCCCGATAAAAATGGCCGGAACCATGACACTCAAATTGACTCTTGAGAATAGCGAAGGACCCGCATCGAAAAAAGCGCCGGATAAAATTGTTAAGGGTCCTAAAAACGCTCACTCATATCAATTGGATGTCTACACGAAGTTGGAGCAGACTATTGGCAAAGAGAAGATAACGGTTGAGACCCCACTGAGCTTTCGCTATGACAACATCATTGACAAGAACACCGTCACTGTTCAATTCACGGACGTACTGTACATAAACAGGATCAATGGTGCCCACAACCTGTTGTTCAAAGTCAATAAAGAAAAGACCATTCTCTTTGAGGCAGGGAAGAAGCCCGTGGTAACCCTCGTCGACAAAGTAGACCCAGGCACCAAGGCCTTCATGAGGATCATGTTCCAAACGCCTCTAGCAACAATAAAGGTTGATAAAGACGGCGAAGAACTGAAGCGTTCCCTCGGTCCCGGCGCTGAACGAGGCAAGACCCTCGACGCCACAATTTACAACGCCCGTTGGTTTCACGTTCGATTTGCCGAAGCGAAGAATTGGGTCGCCGTTCGGACTTTCGATATTGGAAAAGGAGGGACTCTCTCTGGGCCTTTTACATTCACCAAGTTAGATAAGAAAGACGCCTCAGGAAACACTGTCGTCAAGATTGCTGGAGAGATCAGCAAAGACAAAGTGATCTCCAAACGTGGCGAAATGAAGAATCTAAAATATGTTTTCTCAGGAACTCAGTCTTTCGATGAAACTCGACGCATTTGGGTTAGCGGGCAAACGGAAGTCAAACTGAGTTTTGAGATGGACACAAAAAACGGCCTCGCCAAAATCGAAGGCAATATGATCCTTATACTCGGCCCTCCAAGAGATCCCGAGGAAGCCGATGAAAAGAAGGCACCGGAGCCTAAAAAGGCGCCCGCTATGAAGCCAGCCCTCGATTTAACGAAGGCCCTTCACTATCAGGTGACCAGCAAACGGGTGAGCAGGGCGCAGCTTGGAAAAGACAAAGCAGACTTCCTGAATGAATTGAAGGTCTCCTATGCCAATCAATGGCAAAGAAGTGGTATTTCCCTCTATATCGTAGACTACCTTCAGAGTTCCGCGACCAATGGAACTCCGTCGCTTTATTTCAAGGCCAATCAAGACCTCTATCATCTGCGCGGAGAGGAGATTGATAATCGCTTTCTATACAAAGAAACGGCGGGCGGCACTCGCGTCTTCCTAGATTCACTTTTTCGCTCAAAATACGCGACCGTCACCGTGGACAGAATGGGCAAAGAGCAAAAACGTCAGATTCATGCTCAGGGAGGCGTCCGCCTCTTCTCAAGCCTCATTCACAACGTCCGTTGGTTCCATCCTCGCTACTCCTCAGAGAAGACCTGGACTGAGAATCGCGTCTTTGAATGTGGTGAAGGAACAACAATCTCTGGACCGATCAAATTTACCAAGCTAGACAAGAAAGATGCCGCTGGAAACACGGTCGTCACTATCTCTGGAACCATGACCAAGGCTGAAGTAAAAACCAGCTCTAGTGTTTGGCTCGACGCTAAATTTGTCTTCGAAGGCAAGCTGTCTTACGACGAAAAACGTGAGATTTGGGTGAGCGGTGAAACAAGAGTCAAGTTCAGCTACAAGCGCGCAGCTGGCAAAGACAAGATCGAAGACTCAGGAACAGAGACTCTCACCATGAAGCTGACTAAGAAGTAATCGACTGACAAGTCTCTAAATAAAAGGGCGGAGGGAACCAATGAGGTGCTCTCCGCCCTTCTTCAATTTGAAGGCCAACGGCCTCGTGAACACCAAGAAAATTAACAGCGTAAATTCCAATCGGGGTTTAGATAGGTCTCAGTTAACTGGGCCCGAAAATCGGGCAAGCTGTCTTTCCAGTTTCGTTCAGCCTCAAAGGCCCGGCACAGCTTATTCTTCATTGTATCCATCGTCAGCGGCAGGTTCTTAATAAACGCTGAATGGGGACGTCTTTGGCGATAAGCAGGCTGCTTGGGGGGCTCTTTTAGGAATTGACTGACCTTCTCTAAATCAAAGTCGTAGAGCAAAGTCCCATGGTGAATAAACGCGTTCTTGAGTCGGCGCTGAGCGTTCCCAGAGAACTTAAATGAATCAAAAATTAAATCCGAGGGCCCAGCCAATTGACACTCGTCCCCTAAGGTCCGGCCTATCCTATTGAGAATGCCGCGATAGCTATGAGTCAGGTCTCGGTAATGGGGCCAATTCTCGAAGCTCAATATCAGTGAATAATTAAGGCAACCAGGGCCAATGAGAACAGTCCCACCCCCAGACCTGCGCCGAAGAATGGGAATGGACTGGCTCCGACATTCTTCGAGCTTGATCTCTTCACCGACCTTGCCAGAGATGCCAA
>JARGOJ010000896.1 GCA_029210225.1 Planctomycetota bacterium | reverse complement strand
TAAAACGCTGTAGCCGTGTGCCGTTGTGAGAGTGACGAGGAAAAAGAGTCTTGATGACAATGTTCTTATCGAGGATCGGGTGACGAGCAAGATAGAGCGCTCCCATCCCTCCCATAGCAATCTTTTCGGAGACTCGATAGCCGTCGAGCACCAATCCGATCAATTCGTCATCCAATTGCTTAGCATCTTTCTCTTTGATCGATTTATCGGAGTCGATAGGCAAATTGGGCCTGGTTGCGAGGAGCGGCTCAATGGAGGAATTCGCGTCGCCAACCCTTGTTTCATCGCTCGGTTCGAGAACATCGGGATCGACGACACGGGTTTCTGCTGAGGGAAGCTTTGGATTCAGAGCTTCTACGAAGAGCGGCCCAGGTGTCGACTCTTGAGCGATGTCCTCGATCGCCGCAGAGGTTTCTAAGCCAATATTTGCAAATGTCTTAAGCTCATCACCGCTGTTGGTTTCGTCGAGCAGTAGTTTCCGCGTTTGGCGGGCCGTTTGGCGAGTGGGAATCAGCCGGGAGTGACAGATTTCACAAGGTGTTTGCTTCGATTGTTGATCAGGGAGCAGGTAGGTCATATTCTTACAACTGCGACATTCCCGACCGTATCTTATGCGGATTCTTAGGATCCGTTCGAGGTCTCCTTGGTTGATAAAACCCAGGGCTAGAGCGGCTTCCTCAATGAGCAGATTGGCCTCGCTGCGCTCTTGGAAGATATAGGCAAGTAATTGACGAGTTTGTTTCCGATCGACCAATTTCAGACGCTTGGCTATGACGAGGAAACAGTTGTCGGCCGAAGTTAACGCCACATCAATCCCTATTAAATGAAATCTTGGCGAATTGGAAAGATGACTATCCTATAATGGGGACTCCATCAAGGCTAGCACCAATCACGCTTTCGCAAAACTTTGTCTAAAATCAAGGCTCATAACCCTCAGCGCCCGCCGACGAGAACTTGTTCAAAGGGAGACTGACTCGTTCCTGGGGTTGAGTCAGGACCGCAATTTTTTTGACAGAGCGTCCTCACCAAGGCATGATTCAAGATTCCTAGTCCTATTCTTTTCTCTTTCGCAAAGGACCAAAGTCCGTGACTGATCCTCTCTTTGCTCTGACAGTCAGCGATGCTGTGAAGCGTGTCAAACGCTACGATAGGAAGACCCAAGTCTTCATAAACACCCGCTTAGATGAGGCCTTGCGAGACGAAAAGAATCTCAATAAACAGGCGAAGGCGTCAAAGTTATTCAATCTTCCCTATTCCTTGAAGGACGAGTGGGAAACCAAAATACTGCCGACGACCGCGGGGTCCTGGCGTCACCGAAAACGTCGCGGAGCGGTCAACTGTAAAGCCTACGAGCTTTTCAAAAAGGCGGGCGCCGTTCTCTTAGGGAAGAGCAATCTTAGTGATTTGGGGATTCCCCCAGAAGCAAGCAGTTACGTTGGCGGCTCGACAAAGAACCCGTTCGACTCGCGCCGGACGGCGGGTGGGAGCTCTGGTGGGAGCGCGGCCGCGGTGGCCTTCGGCTATAGCGCGTTTGAATGGGGGGCTGACATCGGGGGAAGCATCCGCCTACCTGCCGCATTCTGTGGAATCCTAGGCATGCGACTCTCCAGCCAAACATGGCCGATCACTGATTTCTTCCCGAAGAACCCTCCGTCTCTAGAGTGGATGAACGGCCAAGGCCCCTTCACTCATAGCACCGATCAAATGCGCGCTGTGTTGGACGTCGCCGCGCCCATGAGAACCGGCACGGAGAGGGCTTTCAAACTCAAGGGCTGTGTACTCTACGAGCCAGACCATGGTCAATGGACGTCTTTTCTCCGAGATGTTCAGCCTCACGCGCAGTTTGCGGTCGATGGACCAGTGCTGAAAAAATCAAAGAAGCTGTTGAAGATGACGCGGGTGCACGATCACTACGCCGCGATTTGGGGGTCCAACTTTGAAGAGTTGCTTCAGAGCGACAAGAGCATCGACTTCAACACCGGCCTTCGAGCGGCGGTTTCTGGACTTCTCTTCAAGGGACGTCTAGGGGATAAGCGTATTCATCCGCTTACGGCAGAGCTCCTCCTACTTATGATTGTTGGTCGCTACACACTGTTCACAAACAGGAAGACAGCGATGAGAAGGGCCGACGCGATCAGAGATGGTTTTCGCGATCTATGGGACCAAGGGTACCTGGTTATCGCTCCAGTTTGCTGTTTTCCTCCCCCTAAAATCATGCAGACGAATCGCAACACAGATATCATCTCTGGGACAACTCCGGGCAACATTGCCGACGCGACTGCTTTAGCCGTGCCCTTTGGGCAGTTTCATGTGAAAGGCAAAGCTCTCCCGAGGTCCCTCCAGATCATGGGACCTCCAGGATCTGAGCGGCTTGTTCTCGACGTGGCAGACCGGCTCATTCAATCCCGAGATAAAGTCGAAGAGTTAAGGCCGCTCAAAACCCCGGCCCAGCGTTTCCTCGAATCGAAAAAGTAAAAGCAGTGAAATTCAATTTACATTCGCTTTACAAAGGCCGCTAGAGGAGTGTTTATCTATCATTGCAGGGGCTAGTTCGATTGATGTTGATCACAAGGCCCATTGAAAGCTCACGCCCTGGCGGAATCTTCGTAGCAGTCATAAGAAGTTAGGATGAAGGATTGTTCATGAAGAATGTACGGCGGCGCTTTGTAGTCATGGGGGTCCTCGGCGGACTGGTTGTTTGTTCGACGCCGCTTCTATGGCCGCGGGCCATGGCTGGGTCGAAGAAAACCCCCGCCGATCTTAAGCGGGCCGCGAAAGCGGTGAGTAAAAAGACACTCAAAAAACATCTCTTCTATCTCGCGTCCGACGAGCTTAGCGGCCGACAAACAGGCACTCCCGGTGGCAATAAGGCCGCGTTATATCTCGCCGCGCAGTACCAGAAATGCGGGCTCAAGCCGGCCGGTACTGAGGGCTACTTTCAACCATACGGTCCGGCCGTGCCTCGGGGCGAGGTTAAAGACGCAAATTTTATGCACGTAGCCAAGACGAAGTCGGCGTCGTCGGTTCATACATTTAAGTATGGGATTGATTTCCAGCCCTGTTCCGCTTCGGGCACGGGATATATTGACGGCCCAGTCATCTTTGCAGGCTATGGAATCACTGCTCCCGACCTAAATTACGACGACTATAAGACCATCAAAGTGAAAGACAAAATCGTCCTCGTATTCGACCATATTCCACTAGAAAAGAACGATGGCAGTCCCTTCGCTGGCGGTAAGCTTAACGCTCACCGAAGCATACTCGCAAAGGCAAAGAACGCAGAGAAACATGGCGCGAGCGCGCTGTTGATAGCGAGAGATTTTGAAAATCACCCCGACGAAAAAGGTCTTCCGTCGGGAGCGCAATGGACCTGGCCTCCAAAGAAGGATGCGGAGCGAGTCAAAATCCCTGTGATTTATGTGAGTAAGAAGGTCGCCTCGATTATTGCCCGCAACGGTCGCCGCTCGATCAAGCAGCTTCAGGCCGCGATTGAAACGAAGGGGCAACCAAGCTCACGAGCCCTGGGCGTTTACCCAACAATACTAGAAATCTCTGATAAAGGACCCCCAACAGGAGGAGTCAAAAATGTGATCGCCCTTAAAGAAGGATCCGATCCAATCTTAAAAAAAGAGTACATTGTCATTAGCGCCCACTACGATCACGTTGGCCGGGGAAATAAGCAAAATAGCCGCGGTGGTATCGGTGAGATTCACAATGGCGCCGACGACAACGCCAGCGGAACAAGTGGCATACTCGAATTGGCCAGAGTGGTCCAGAAATTGAAATTAAAGCGCAGTGTCCTATTTATGTCCTTTGATGGTGAAGAAGCCGGGCTCCTGGGCTCAAAGCACTATGCGGCCAATCCTCTTGTTCCAATGAACAAGATCGTCACAATTTTGAATATGGATATGATTAGTCGTAACAAACCCACTGAGATATTCGTCGGAGGCATCGGCCGCAACGCGATGCTTGATGACTGCATCCGAAGGATCAGCTCGAAATACAAGCTGACCCTTAATCCAAAAGGAATGGACCAGTATTT
>JARGOJ010000895.1 GCA_029210225.1 Planctomycetota bacterium | reverse complement strand
CGTCGTCTAAGCCGCGCCCAGATGTATAGAGCGCGCTCTCCTGCGATTGAAACAGAGCCGCGAGCTGCTTGGCCTGAGCGTCCAGGACCTCTTTGGGAATGGTCATACCCTTTCGCTTCGCGCCCATCTCCGCAACAATTCGCATGGTCGTCGCGGCTTGCTCAGCTCCCATCACTCCGGTCTTAGCATTCGGCCAGAGGAAGAGGAAATTCGGGCGGTAGCCCCGTCCGCACATGCCATAGTTCCCCGCTCCAAAGCTCGCCCCGATCTGGATAGTCAGGGTGGGAACGGTGGCGCAGGTGACCGCTTGAATCATCTTTGACCCGTGCTTGATCATGCCGCCTTGCTCTGTCGCCGTTCCCACCCTATATCCGGTGGTGTTTTGCAAGAAGAGGATGGGCGTCCCGATTTGGCAACAGTGTTGAATGAAGTGAGTGGCCTTCGTGGCCCCTGCGTTATCAATGGGCCCGTTGTTGCCGATGATTGCAATAGGATGCCCATGAATCTTGGCTTCGAGGCAAACTGTCGCGGGGCCGTAGTCGGGCTTAAAGTCGAGGAAGTCGGAGGCGTCGACCAATCTGTAGACGACCTCACGGACGTCGTATCCTTGGCGATAATCAAGGGGCACAACCCCAGCAAGCTCGTCGGGGCTTCGTAGGGGTTCTTTGAAATCGGGGTTCCCAGACTCAAGCCAACGATCTCCCCAATGCAGTTTCTTGACTGCGTCCCGGGCCACTCTTAGTGCGTGGGCGTCGTTCTCGGCGAGATATTCAACCAGCCCCGAGACAGTGGCGTGCATGTTTGCGCCCCCGAGCTCTTCGGCGGTGGCGATCTCTCCTGTGGCGGCCCTGAGCAGTGGTGGACCCGCTAGGAAGGCCGCCGCACGACCTTTGACGGCGATCACCAAGTCGCTCATCCCGGGCATGTAGGCGCCCCCGGCGGTCGACGACCCGTGGAGCACTGTAATGACTGGAATCCCCGCAGCGCTTAGCATCGCGTGTCTTGCAAAGACCTCGCCGCCTTGCACGAAGAACTCAACCTTGTAGTCTCGAAGGTTGGCCCCGGCGGACTCAACTAAATGGATGAAGGGAAGTCGTTGATCATGGGCGATATCAAAGGCCCGGAAGACCTTGCTTAAGGTTCCATGGGTCATCGCGCCGGCGTTGATTCCGCTATCGCTGGCGACCACCATGCAACGAGTCCCGGAGACAAAGCCGATCCCTGTGAGGAGTGAAGCCCCAGGGAGAGATTTTTCAGGGTTTTTGTGATCGAGGAGAAAGCCGGTGATGTTGCCGAGCTCGAGGAAAGGGGAACCGGGGTCGAGTAAGCGCCGGACCCTTTCCCGAGGAAGAAACTGTCCTCGCTTCTCAAAGCGCGCCTTGTTCTTTGCGGAGGCTTGCTCCGCTTTCTTTTCCAGGGCACGGAGTTGATCGACGAGGGCCAACATCCCCTTTCGGTGATCACCGAAGGATGCGGACGTCGCTTGAATTTGAGTCTTGAAAGCCGCCATGTTTCTCCTTAACATGAGTGTGACTTAGGTATAACTGATTATGGCTTTAGTTTTCAAGGATGAATTTTGAAGAGAAGCTCAGAGCAAACACGGGGCGAGCGAACTCGGCAGGCGATCTTAGCGTCTGCGACCCAGGCCTTTCGCGATCGTGGATACGAGCGAGCGACCACCGCCGATGTGGCTCAGGGAGCGAAGGTCTCCGAGGCGACTATTTTCAATCACTATGGATCGAAGAGCGGCCTCTTGCTTGAGGTCATGGAGAGCTACTACCGAGACACACTCTTAGAGCTAGAAGAGGCTATTCGCGGGCAGGGAGGGCCGGAGCAGCAACTTAGAGTGATGGTCAGATTTTGGGTTTTGCGGGTCGTCAAAGACTGGTCCCTGGCCCGAGTGTTTAGTCAGCACGGTCGCTTCTCCGACGACCCTCAGGTGGTGACGTCCTATCGGGAACTCAGCCGTGGGCTGACCGGGCGCGTTTTGGCCGTGCTTCAGAATCTAAGGACCGAAGGGAAAATTGGCGACGACATACCTCTCTATCTATTAAGGGATGTGATCTTCGGCGCCGGAGAACACATCGCACTAGGGGCGGCGATTCGCCCTCGATCCCAGGCAGAGCTTGAGCGCGCCGGAGAACAAATTGTTGGGTTAATATTGGCGGGGTCCAAGCCTTCAGAGAAGAGTGAGGCGTCCCTGGCGAGCCTAGAAGCAAAGTTAGATCAAGTATTGCAGAGACTTCCAGAGGCCTAGAACGGTGCGCGGAAGAAGGATGGTGATTTTATGAGTATCTATGGAAACAGTGAAGAGCATGAGGCCTTCGCCGCGAGCTTGCGGCGATTTGTTGAGAAAGAACTCCGTCCTCGCTCGGCGGAGTTCGACAAGAAAGGCCGCATCGATAAAGAACTCTATAAAGAGATGGGGCGCCTGGGAATCTTGGGTCTGCGCTACGACGACGCCTATGGCGGCCTCGGCCTAGACTGGAGTTATAGCGCCGTTATGCACGAAGAGCTTGGGCGCGCCGACAACCTCGGCGTCACAACGGGGATCCTCGTTCACACAGATATGGCGACCCCATCCCTCGCAAAATTTGGCACTGAGGAACTCAAGCAAAAATATCTGACTCCAGCCATCGCCGGAGATATGGTCTCGGCTATCGCCGTCACTGAGCCCGACGCTGGCTCCGATGTTTCGCGCATTCGGACTCGCGCTGTGAGAGACGGAGACGACTGGGTCATCAATGGCACCAAGCTCTACATCACCAACGCCGCCACCGCCGATTGGCTCTGTCTCCTCGCTGTCACCAACCCCGAAGCCGGGCACGGCGGCTTCTCACAGATCATTGTTCCCATGGATGCTCCCGGGATCACCGTGGAGCTCCTTCAAAAGGTTGGCTTTTATGGCTCGGACACCGGTCAGATCTTTATGGAAGATGTGAGAGTGCCCGTCTCCAATACGATCGGGAAAGAAGGCGCGGGCTTTCAGCAGCAAATGATGCAGTTCCAGGACGAGCGCCTCTGCGTTTGCATCTCACTGATTAGTGCTGTGGAGCTGCTCTGGGAAGAGACCAAGCGCTACACCCAAGAGCGAGTACTCTTTGGGAAACCCCTCTCGAAGATGCAGAACACCCAATTCCGCCTGGTCGAGTGCCTGACAGATATCACCGCCTCCAAAGAGCTGTTGCGCTCCTGCGTTGAGAAGCTGGTGGCCGGGGAAGACGCGACTAACCTCATCACAATGGCGAAGCTCTTTACCGCACGAATAGGGCGAAAGGTGGCGGACCAATGCTTCCAGCTGCACGGAGGCTTTGGCTATATGCGTGAAGCCATGGCGGGGCGGCTCTATGTCGACGCACGGATCGCGAGTATTGGCGGGGGCAGCGACGAGACCATGATGCACTACCTGGCAAAACGGCTGGGCCTCTAGATTCCCTTTCTATCTAACTCGTTCCTCTGCATGAAATGAGGGCAAAACTCCAATTCGATCTCTGTTTGCTGGAGGCCAAACTTTTACTGGGGCGAGCACGGACGCGTGGGTCGATCTTTCAATGACTTGTTAGCTTTCCTCAACATGTCTTAGGAGAGTGATTTTGGCCCTTCTTAAAACTAATGTGGGAATTTAGCGCAAAATCGACGTTATGTGTTGTGTCTCTCCATCGAGAATGGTGTATTTATGTCTGCCCGATCATGAAATAAGAGCTATGGGTTGCTCGATGCGCGATTTGCTTGCCAATGTTGACCTTGTCCGCTTCGCCCTTAATGTAGGCCGGGTTGGGGTGTATTTGCAGGACTATGTTTCCAACGAGCATGTTTGGTCACCCCTCGCTTACGAGATCTTTGGCGTCTCTCCTAACTTCGAGGTGTCAGCGGAATCCCTACTACAAATTATCCTCAGCGAAGACATTCCCCATGTGTTACGGCAAGTGAACGCCGCTCACACGCCGGATTCGTCCGTCACTGACTATCGCCTACAGTTTCGTGTCCGGGGTGAAGACGGTGAAGTTCGGCATATTGAGGCGCACGCTCTCTTGGAAAGGGAC
>JARGOJ010000894.1 GCA_029210225.1 Planctomycetota bacterium | reverse complement strand
CATTTGGTAGAGGACGACGCCGAGGGCGTAGATGTCGCATGGGGGCCCGAGGTCTTTGGATCCTTCGACTTGTTCGGGCGCCATATAGTAAGGGGTGCCGATCACGGCGCCGCTGCGGGTGAGGCGCTGTTTCTCATCTTCATCAATATCACGAGCGAGGCCAAAGTCGGTGAGGTGAGGACGCAGGTCGCTATCGATGAGAATATTTGCCGGTTTGATATCTCGGTGAACAACCTTCTGGCTGTGTGCGTAGTGAAGTCCTCGGGCCAGCTCTCGTGCGATCATCACGGATTTTCGGATACCGAGCTTGCGTCGTTTGATGAGCGTGGAGAGCGGTTTGCCTTCGATGAATTGCATCGTGAAGAAGGGGTGCCCTTCGATCGATCCGAAGTCATGAATCGGGACAATGACGGGGTGTTCGAGGCGTGCGGTGATTTCTGCTTCGCGAATAAATCGTTGGATTTGTGTTTCGCTGGCGAGGCCTCCAGCGAGCAGAAGCTTGAGCGCGACGAGCTGTCCGGAGTTGGGGTTTCTAACTTTATAGACGACGCCCATCGCGCCCCGGCCGAGCTCGTCAGAGACCTCGAAATCTCCGATGAACTTGCGCCCGTCAATGTTTCGTAGCAGGCCAGAGGACCCAACAATTTTGCCCTTCTTGCCCCCCATCGATTTGAAGGTTTCGCTGTCGAAGCGAGTGCCTTTCTTGACAGCGGAGGCTTGGCGATTCGACGAGTAAATGATTTGAGTTCCGCCCGGACCAGGCGCTTGTCCACTATGGTTTGGAGCCTGATGAGGACCGCTTCTTGGGGGAGTGGGATAGGAAATCCGTGAGCCTGAATCAGAGTCGGCCAAGATATATGGGTTGCTGTTCTGAATGGGGCGAACCGAGGGATCTTGCATCGATCCAGAGGTGGGGGCTTGTTGAATGTCAAGGGCGTTGCGGCAGTAGAGGCAAGCGAAGCCTTCTTGATTGGCGACCTGTTCATAGGTCCACGCGGAGGCACAGCTTTGACAACGAAAAGAGAGGGTGGAGATTTGGTGTAGGAGCTGCCGGGCGTTTTGCGTGTCTATATAACCGCGGTGGGCCATGAGATCGGCGAGACCACAGGCTTGGCCATGAGCGATGAGCTGACTCTGCTCGCCGAGGCAACCTTGCAGGATGTCCTGAGAGACCCAACCTTGTTGGAGGGCAAATCGGCCAAATAGAATGTCGCTAACTACAGCCATACGCTACGCGTTTCACTTCCACGGGAATCTGAACCACTCCATCACAATATTAGAGTATAACTCTGACACGAACCCGCTCCACACAACCATTCCTAGGATTGCTAAGAAAAAACGGCTTTTACCTGACCGAAACAGTCGGAGCGATCCTCAGAAATCCCGTTGAAACCCTGATAAATAAAGAGTGATGCATGAACACGAGCCGTTCCACTGCCTCGATTCACCGTGCGGTCTATGCTGGAAGTTTTGATCCTCCTACAAACGGTCACATGTACATGATTTCCCAAGGGTCGCGCCTTTTCGACGAGTTGATCGTTGCAGTCGGTGTTAACCCTGACAAAAACTATCGCTTCACTTTAGAAGACCGAATGTCGTTCCTCAACGAGATCACCAAGGGTTTTCCCAATGTTCGTATCACCAGCTTCTCGAAAAAATACTTGGTTCACTACGCTGAAGAAATGAAAGCCGACGCCCTCTTGAGAGGCATTCGCAACAGTCAAGACCTGATCTTTGAACAAGCCATGCGAAACGTCAACAGCGATATGAACCCAGACATCACCTCTGTCTTCCTCATGCCTCCTCGCCACCTCGCCGATATTTCTTCATCCTTTGTGAAGGGTCTTGTAGGCCCAGAAGACTGGCAAGATTTGGTGGCGCGCTTTGTTCCTGAAGTTGTTTTGAAAGCACTGATCGAGCAGTCAGCCTCTTAAACGCTTGCTTTGCGAGATCCTTCCCAGGAAAAAAGCAAAGTTTAGAAAAGTTTTTCTAACACCCTCCTTGGGGACGCGTATCAATGGGCAACTAACCTGAAGCACCTGAGTTGCAGAGACGTTGGTGCCCATTCAATCCAAAAGCAAGTAAGCGATGATCTGCGAGAAATCAATCTTTAGAGATTGCTTCTCCAAAGGAGTAGAGGACGTGTTGAGAAATAGTAAATTATTGAGTGTTTTTGGCGCTCTGGCCTTGTCTTTAGGCCTTGCCACTTCAGCCACAGCGCAGGATGCAACAGCATTCACTCGCTTCAAAGCTGGCGACAAAGAAAACACAGGCGCTTTGCAAATTGCCCAAGCGACCTACAAGAATCCCAACACTGGCGTAGAAATTATCCTCTACGGCGTCGTTCATATCGCCGACAAAGCCTACTACAAAGCTGTTCAAAAAGACTTGGATAGCTACGACGTTGTTCTTTGGGAAGGCGTCAAGCCAGGCAAGAAGAAAGTCAAGCCTGACGAGTCCATGGCCGGTATCGGCGAAATGCAAAAAATGATGTGTGAAATGCTCGGCCTGACATTCCAAAAAGATGGAATCAGCTACAAGGGCGACAACTTGGTCTGGGCCGATATGGACATGGATCAACTCCAAGAAGCTTTCGGTGGTGACGCCAGCAAAGGCCTCGGCGGAATGATGAACCCAGGAATGATGAAGCAGCTCGGCCCTCTATTGAAAATGGGCAAGCCTCTCCTCAAGTTCCTCTTCAAATCAAACCCAGCTATGCGTTCAAGAATGAAAATGCAGTTCGCTCAGCAGCTTGCTGGCGCCGGTAACGGCGGCGAAATGCCAGGAATGGATAAGAAGTTCCAAGAAGTCATTCTTATCAAGCGCAACGAAGTTGTTATGAAGTTCCTCAACAAGCAACTCAAGACAACTAAAAAAGGCAAGATCGCAATCTTCTACGGCGCTGCTCACATGCCAGACTTCCACCAACGCCTCGCAAAAATGGGCTACAAGCAAACTAAAAAAGAGTGGAAATCAGCTTGGACAATCGGTGGCGCTGAAGTCGACGGCAACGACGATCCAGCTCCAGCTCCAAAAGCTCGTCCTAAGACACAGTCAAAGAAGCGCTGGTTCTGAATCCCACGCTTTCAAAGCACTAAAACAATTTCAGTAAGAGAATGAGGAGGATCGAAAGATTCTCCTCATTCTCTTTTTTCATTAAAGTAGACGAGCTTCCCAGAACAAAGCAAAGAAACGTGAATGAATGACGCAAGCCGATCCAGCCCTCATAGATCTCATCAAGCAACTCATGGACGTCGCGAGCAAACGCAACGGCTACAACCAAGGCTTGCTCGCCGCTGTCTTTGTCGCCGACGCGCTTAAGGCGGGAGGCTTTCCCGCAGCCAAAATGAAGCTTGGGACAACGAAGATCTCCCTTAAGAAAAATCTCGCCGGGGAAAAGCTTCAATCAATCTGGCTCAATTCTTTTGGTGAGAAGGACACCGGGGTTCTCACCCATCATGTTTTACTCATCGAGACCATGATTGTTGACCCTGTCATTTCCTCACTAAGAAACGACGAAAAACTTGGCCTTTATCTCGAAGGTCCCCCGGCCTTTTATGGACCCATCACCGTCCAGGCCATCTATAACAATTGACCATCAAGGAACTCTTCCGCAATCGCTGAAGAAGTGATATACCGAGCCCTCACTATAGAGTTGGAGGAAGTGACTGTGTTTAACGCCCAAATCGAAGAAATTCGCGCTATCGATCCCGACGTGGCCGACGCCATCGTCTCCGAGCACAAACGCCAAGAAGAGAACATCATTCTCATTGCCTCGGAGAACATCGCCTCCGATGCTGTCATGGCCGCTCAAGGAACGCTCTTTACCAATAAATATGCCGAGGGATATCCTGGCAAACGGTACTACGGCGGATGCGAATATGTCGACGTTTGTGAGCGTTTAGCGCGCAATCGCGCCAAGGAAATCTTTGGAGCTGACCACGCCAACGTTCAACCTCACTCCGGCGCTAGCTCGAACCTCGCCGTCTACACGTCCTTCATGAAGCCGGGAGATAAGATCCTCTCCATGAGCCTCGATCATGG
>JARGOJ010000893.1 GCA_029210225.1 Planctomycetota bacterium | reverse complement strand
TCACCGCATGCTGCCATTCAGCCCCGTCATGCTGAAGGCTGTGGCGGACGAGTTTGCGCAGCGGGTAATTGCCACGTCCGAGTACTCGGAGATCTTCCTTGAGCCGCCTCACCATGACCGCATCGCGTTGCCTGGCGTCGGTCACCGGCACACCCCGCGTGAAGCGTTGAGGATCGAGCAATTCGAGTAAGGCGGCAAAACTATTGGAATGACCATTGTGTGGAGTGGCACTGAGAAAGAGGCGATTTTCAAATCGCGGGGCCACATCACGAATCACCGTGGTGATACTGGAGTCCTTCGCGTATTTTCCGGCTGATGCCGGAGCCGCGACGTGCGCCTCGTCCAGAATTAGCAGGCTTCGCTTCGCTTTGTGACCCCAGGTGCTCATCGTCCCCAAGGTGTTCAAAAGTGGCTCGCGATACTCAGGTCGCCTAAGCAAGTCATGAGAAATGATGAATCGATTGTGTGTACTCCAAGGGTTCACCCCGAAGCCACGTTCACGACGACGTCGATCCACGAACGCACGGTTCAGAACCTCAAACTGCAGACCAAATCGCTTCGACATTTCGTCCCGCCACTGCAGACAGACAGACGCCGGACAAGAAATCAGTATGAACTCGACACGCTGACGCAGCAGGAGTTCCTGCATCACTAGTCCGGCCTCAATGGTCTTTCCCAGACCTACGTCATCGGCGATAAACAGATTTGCCCGCGGCAACGATAGCGCACGGCGTAGAGGCTCTAGTTGATGAGCCAGTAGCTCGATTCCCGCACGGAAGGGAGCCTGAAAGAGTTCACGGTCGGTGGCCGACACGCTGTTCCACTTGAGAGCATGGAGATAGGCCGCGAAGAGTCTCGGCTCATCGACGTCCGCGCCGAGTGAGCCGATCCCTGGCTGGACAACCTGTGCACCGAGTTCCATTTCCCAGAGAACGTCGGTGGGCTCCCCGTGATTGTCATCGTCCAGACATACAGCCCTAACCAGCGTGAGCTGGTTAGGCTCAGGCCGGGGCACAACTTCTTCGACCAGCCACTGCCGATGGCGTAGGCGTATGACATCGCCAGCCTCGGGAGCCTCTCTCGAGCTGCGACTGGCCGCGAAAAGGCCAGATACGCCGAGATCGCCGGGGTCGCCGTCGAATGCGCTCGACAAGGTGTTTGCAAGCTGGGTCCGTGAACGGGCGGTGTCGTCTAGGCCGTGGTTGCGACACGTGCGGCGGAGTTCATCTCGAGTTAAGCGGCCGAGCAGAGGGCCAAAAGCAAGTTCCACAATGCTAAGCAGATGTGAGACCTGCTCCTCGCGAGGCCGATCAGGGAGAACAATACCATGCAGGCGTGCGACCTCGGCGAGGCGGGCCCGTGAGAGTTCGGAAAGAACGGTCTTAGTTGTCGGGGCTGTCATCACACTTGTTGTCCTTGGGCACGCAACACGGCGCCATATCCTTGACCCGTCCCTGGATGTGATTCATGCTCACCAACAAGGTGCAGATACTTCTCCGGCACCTTGCGTACGCGCTCTCTAGAAGGAATATCGGTCCGGAGGGGTGGAATGAGCTTTGGAATCGTTCGCCTAACCCTGTGCCCAAGCAGCCGCCGAAGTTCCAGACCAAGTGTCTCGGCTAGCGCGGAAGGAACCGCGTTCCCCAACTGGCGCTGGCAGGAACTGCGACTACCTACGATTTGGAGGTTTTCTGGGAACGTTTGCAGGCGACACAGCTCGCGTACGGAAAGTCGTCGATTTTTCCAATGAAACGGTCCGATAGCGGACCCTGGCTGAGCAGTAACCGTCCAGGAAGGAAGCCGTTTGGACAGCTTCAGAAGAAAACTCCAGTAGCGGCGGCGCCATCCAAAAAGTGCCAGGCCTCTCCCCCGATCTGTGTGGAATAGATAATTTTCTCCCTCGGGAATCGATGGGAGGAGACCAGCCCACTTCCCCGTCACTTTGAGAGATGGGTCGTCGTCATCTTCTAGATCGCCCAACGCGTCCCAGGCCGTTCTTCGAGGTTCAAGTTCGCCGTCAAATGGGAGCTGCGCTGCCGTTTTCTGAACTGCCTGATGGGTTGGAGTTGGAAAACGGAACTCTGTCCCATCCCGATGACCCACGAGGAAGAAGCGCTTGCGTTCCTGTGGCACGCCGTAGTCTGCAGCATTTAACACTGCGCTCGTGAAACTGTAAGAGGTCCCAGTGGACGCATTGATTTCCTCGATCGTTCGACGAAGCAACTCCAGGCCTTCGTCTTTTTTCCGATAGGCGAGACCTGCGACGTTCTCAAGAAGGAAAGCCTTTGGCTTCGTATCTATCAGCACCCGCAGATAGGCTTCCAGGGTGCTCGCCCTGGGATCCTCCAAGCGTCCTGCGTCGCCATTGGCCCAGTAGCCAGACTTGCTGAATGGCTGACAGGGTGGTCCGCCCACAAGGAGGTCCGCCTCTCCTACCTTGAGTCCAGCAATCTTTAGAATCTCGTCGCTGGAGACTTCGTGAATGTCTCGTTCAATGACGGGCCAAGTGCGGTTCGCGCGGAGAGTCGCAGCGGAATCGGGGTCGACCTCGAGGGCAACGGCCGTTTGGAATCCAGCAGCCTCGAGCCCATAGTCGAGACCGCCGGCTCCCGTGAAGAGACTAATGACTCGGGGTTTCTTCACCGGGTGAGTTCTCCTTCGCTGGTACTTATTTTACGATCAGCGTTTGGGAGTGATTGATAGAGCAGCCTAACAAGAGAATATAATACGAAATATGTATGGGAGAGACTCCAGATATTAACGAAAAGGAATTTGGAGATATTCTGTAAAACGACTTCCTTCTCTGTCGTTCGTTTGTGAATAATCAAAGACTAAAGCGAAAGTTCTGGAGAGCACGAAGATTTAATCATCATTCAATGTAAAAGTTACAAGCCTGGTAACTACGTTGATAAGACAACTGTTGAAAACACATCCAAGTCATGTCGGAGTTAAGGGCACTACAAGGCTTGGTCATTACGACATCTGACTTTTCCAAATCCGCCAAAGAATTAGCAAGTAAGACTGACAACCTAGAATTAATGAAATGAATGGAGCGCCGCTTCAAGCCGTGGTCGATCCGACCTTCAGCGAAGGCATGTTTTGCATAGACTCTCAATGAATCCAAAAGCTTCCACAACCCCTAGACCGCAAGGAATCAGCTTGTTGAAGTGACCAGTCAACCACCATGGTTGTTGTGAATTCCTCGTCTATCGAACATTCCACTCTGGTTTAAGAACTTCAATCATAGAATCTTCAAGTCCAGCAGCCAGATTAATGGTGAATTCACCGTACTTAAGTAGATCATTCCCACCCCAGGCATAGATTCCGACTTTCTTTCCTGAATCCAGTGCCACCTTGATCAAAGCATTCACTCGAATATTGGTGGATTGGCTGGGACTTGGATTCCGATAGCCATTCAAACGCTTTACGAGACCTTGAATTGTCTTCCCAATGTAGCAAAGCTCTCCATCAGCGCTGAAAGCATAGAGAATACTCAGCTCAGACAGCGGGTTCTCCAGATTTGCCCGGATTCCAGCGCCATCCATTGACCAAAAGCCATAGGATTTGAATCCAATCTCCACAATTTTCTCAACCATACTCTCTCCTAGGCAAAGCCCGACGAAGTCTCCAATGTTTGACCAATCTTAAGAACGCTTAGCTTGGCTCTCGTTACACTCACTTCGACTCTCTTTCAAGTGCCGGATCAGCACCTTATCAACCCCCTTAATTCCTGCATCCCCCGGATCCGCCGCCTTGGCAAGGATACTCGCCTCAGTCTCACTCAGCTTTGTCACTCTCACAACCGAGGAAGGTGGCCCGTAACAAAGACCGATCAACTGTCCCCCCGCTGGTCCGTAGTCGGCAAAGTAATAGCTCTCCTCATCTTCTTGGCCTTCTCCGTGGTGGCGATAAAGATAATCCAGACGGAGACTCACGAGGCGAGAAGCTTTTCTATGGCGAGCAGCTTCGGTGTGGTAACGACTCGCAGGAAAGTTTGAGGCAGATCGTCCGGTTAAATCCTTTAACTCCTTCACAGACCAATACC
>JARGOJ010000892.1 GCA_029210225.1 Planctomycetota bacterium | reverse complement strand
CCAGATGCTGGCTACTTTGGAATGACTCTCTCGCCAGAGCAGGCCGAGGTCGTGGTTTTACCAGTGCCCTTCGAGGCCACGGTCTCCTACCGAAGAGGGACAAAAAATGGGCCAGAGACCATTCGCAAAGCATCGCATCAGCTCGACTTCTTTGACCGTAACCTTGGCAAACCCTATCTCTTGGGAATCGCCAGCCTAGGCGGCGCCTGGTTAGAGCAATGCTCCGCCTGGAATAAAGAAGCGACAGGCCTCGTTGAACAGCTAAGAAATGAGACGCTCAGTGATGGCGCCGAGCAAGAGCTGCGAGCCCGAGTCAATGACATCTGCCGGCAAGTCCACGATGGGGTAAGAGCTCACGTGGACCATTGGGGCCGGCAAGATAAACTCGTCATGGTCGTCGGCGGAGATCACTCGATCGCCTATGGGTCCATTGCCTCCGTTGCTGAACGGGAAGGTGAAATAGGGGTCTTGCAAATTGATGCTCATGCGGATCTCCGAGTCGCCTACGAGGGCTTTCAGTGGTCACACGCCTCCATCATGAACAACATCATGGAAACGATACCAGGGGTGAAAAAATTAGTCTCAGTCGGCGTCCGCGATTTCTGCGAGAGCGAGTACAACGCCATCGAGAATGCTCATGGACGCATTGAAGCGTTTTATGCGGACGATGTTCGTGAGGCCCAATGGACCGGTGAGAGCTTCGCTGAGCTCTGCGTGCGGATCGTTGAAGCCCTTCCGGAGAAGGTCTATATCAGCTTTGACATCGACGGGATGGACCCGACGCTCTGTCCCTCAACGGGGACTCCTGTCCCTGGAGGTTTGCTCTTTGAAGAGGTCTCGTTCTTACTCAAGACCGTGCTTCGATCAGGGCGCCGAATTGTTGGGCTCGACCTTTGTGAAGTCGCCCCAGGCGCTGACGATGATGAGTGGGATGGAAACGTTGGCGCTCGGATTCTCTACAAGCTCATGGGTTACGCCCTGAAGTCTCAGGGTAAGTGTTGAGCTTCGCTCCGAGCCTCCCGTCAAATCCGACGAGGACCAGCAATCGCATAGCTAAGGCCGACCGCCCCAACAATCCCGATGGTCACCAAAACACTCTGAGCCGCCAATTCAAGAGGGCTGCTCAGGGATTGCTTGATCAATTCCATTGGGCGAACGCTTAATCTTTTAATGGTTTCAGTCATGGCAAGTATCCTTGGCTAGGGTTGCCGTTCCTATAAGCGAACGACATGCCACAACGAGACTTTTTCCTTCAACCCCAGTAAACAAAGGGTTAGAGAAAGAACTGTGCAAAACTGTTCAAAACCGTCAACGGGATAGATGTTGGAAAACTGACATCTCGTCAGTTGTCCGTCACATCCGCAGGCCGCGGCTTGAACAGCCACCGCGCTCCAAGGACATACGGCACCGCCAAAGCTAGGTTGAACAGCGCAAAGAAAGGAGAGCCCGCCAGGATCAACGCCCCGGAACCGAGTAAGAGCGTGCCTCGAATCAGCCAACGCGTTGTGTTATGTCCTGTCGCCTGGCTCCCTCTCTTCCAAGCATTCAGCAATAAGGCCAAGATTAATAACATGAGCGCTTGCTCAATCATCAATCCCAAGACGTCAACCCAGGCGTCGACGAACGCTGGAGGAAGACCAAATCGCATTTTTAACGCGCAGAGGCTCACCGGCGCAAAGAGCAATAAGGCTCCATTCACCAACAATGCACCCTTCGAGGCCTCTTCATCTTCATAGGTGCTGAGCATAGTCAACGCGAAGATATAGATGAACGACGCGAAGGCCATGAAAGTGACCGTGTCTGAACTACTGAGCGCCTGAAAGTCCGGGGCTTTGATGGACATCATTGTCGCCGCGCCAAAGAGTATGTTAAAGCCTCGACAAGCCGCCATAGCGACCGCTCCCGGAGCCCGAAAGCGCTTAAAAAAGCCGTCGTAAGCAAAGATCGCCGCCAACAATGCACAATGCCAAAGCCACGCCTCAAAGCTCGTCGCGAAAGCCAGCGCTGAAGAGGCAAGAATGAGCCCACCGCCAAAGATGAGTGCCTGAGACAAAGACATACGCCCGGAAGGAAGCGGCCTCTTCGGATTCAACTCCTTATCCCGCTCCCTATCAAAGATGTCATTGAAGACCATCCCTCCCAGGTAAGCAAAACTCGACGATAGCGCCACGAGCAATGCGGTGAATAGCACCCGCTCAATGGGCTCCGCGTTTTCTAAACTCGCCAAAGCCAATCCAAGCCCCAGCAAGCCATCTGCGAGGGCTGTGAAGGCCAGGGGCGCTCTGGAAATGACGAGATAGTCGCGAAGATTTGGCTTGTTCATAAAAACCTGGCACAGCCCTATGAGCGGTGAGATGGAAAGAAGGCTCTCTAAAGAACGTCTTCGAATTCTTGGCTGATACCTTCGACAACGGCTTGCATGATGTCGACATTCAAGTATCGCTCGTCCACCGCGCCTTCAACTCTTGGGGCGTTTGGATCGAGGAGGTCGACGAAGGTCTTTTCATGAATCTTGGAGCCGTCGACTCTTTGAAGCAATCGGAGCAAGGGGCGATGCAGACGATGGCGCCCGTTCTCCACGACGACCGCGAGATGCCCATCAGTCAGACGAAGCACTGTCCCTCTGGGATAGACTCCCAAGGCCGCGACCAACGCGGTGGCCCCAGCGCGATGGTAGGACCGATCGGTTAGCAGGCTGCGAAGCGCTTGATAAGCCGGGGTGTAACTATCCCGACAATCCCGATCGAGGGAACAACAGAGCCCGAGGAGCTGGGATTCAAAGAGGGGGGCTTGTCCGTCGAGAGGCTCAAGCTGAAGCACGTGGAGGCCGAGCTGCTCATAGGGGAGAATCATACGATAGAGCGTCGAGCGTCCGAAGCTAGGGTCTTTGAGGGCATAGTGAGTGGTGTCGACCCAAAGCCTATGTCCGTCGGGGCTTTTCGGGTCAATCATGGTGTCATGAAGGGCGGCCGCCGTGGCCATGGCTGCGAGCCGATTGCGTTCAATGCCTAACTCTCGACCACAGACAATGACAAAGACAGCGGTCGCTGCGTTATGGTGAACAATCGCACGTTCAACATTTCTCAGCACTGTCCAGGCGACCATCCGAGAGCGAAAGACATCATTGTTAATTTCATCAATGATCTCATGAATAACGCGCTTAATTGACGGAATGAAATCATTCGCCGGTTGGTCCGTCGACATTTGAACCAAGGTGTGACGAATCCGAGCGAGAAGCCTCGCAAAGAGCAAGGTCGCTTTCTGCGACGAGGCCGGGAGAATGAGGGAGTATTCGGCGAGGAGGTTTTCAACCTTAGTCTGTGCCACATAGGAGAAGGGTCCGTTTCCCTTTAGATTCAAGCGTTGTCGCTCTTCAGAGAGCTTGGCCACAGAGAGCTTAAAGCGCTTCTTCACGCTGCCCTCAGGAATGTCTGCGCGCCAGGCATGAATCATAGAGAGGACATCGTTGGGGGTGACCGTCTTCTCAATAGAGAAGCCGCCGAGCCCTCTTAACAGGCAATGTTGCTGAAGCTCGCCAACAAGTTCCCCGCCAAGATGAGAAAAGCGAATATGATCCTGGTGGACATAACAAGCGCCCTCAGAGAACAAAAGCGTCGCCTTTTCATGACGCCTCATAATCGTGTTAAAGGTCTTCGAGATCTTCTTGGCCGCGTCTAGAAGCTCCCCAGCATCCGCATTGTTATGCCGAGACTGACGTATCGCGCTTGCAAAAGACACAATGGCTTCCGCAGTTGGTTCTTCAACGCTCTCTGAGGATGGCTTAATAGATCGACGAAATTCTTCGTAGTTTACGACGATGGCTCATCCCCCGAGCTTTGCTCCGTATCTTCCAAGGCTTCTAGAGCCTTCTTCGCAGCGTCTTGAATGTGTCGGGTCCCCGAGTCATTGATATTTTTCGAGCTTTGAAAATTCTGAAACTCCTGCAAAATAGGCAAAGCTGCGTTTCCGCCAACGATCGCCAAGGTCTTCAGAAACTGATCGACCTCTGCGCTTCCCCTAGTTTCGAAATCACTCGATCGAACGTA
>JARGOJ010000891.1 GCA_029210225.1 Planctomycetota bacterium | reverse complement strand
ATTTTTGCTTCTAAGTCGAGATTTTTCAATGTTCAACAGGGGATGATAGATGACGCTTAGGGGGCCATTGTTGGGTGCTGATTTTGATGCCGGCCAAACCTTGTAAGCCCCTGAAATTGTGACGGGGAGTATGGGAGTGCCGGTTCTTAAAGCTAGCATGGCGGCCCCAGGCATCGGTGGATTTAGTTTGGGAGTGAGGGATCGTCCGCCCTCAATAAAAATGCCCAAGGGAGCCCCACTTCGAAGGACCCGCAGACCCTGTTTGAGAATGACAGCTCCCGGTTTCTCAAGATTAACCGGTATCGCGCCAAGTTTGCCAATCCATCGTCCGATGAAAGGCCAATCCCACAGCTCATCCCAGGCAAGCCAATGAATCCAACGCTCCGTGCCAACACCGATTAACAAAGGATCCATGTAAGTTGGATGATTTGACACAAGAATGAAGGAACCCGACTTAGGGACATTTTCCGCGCCGTAGTATTCGATTCTGTGACGAAAGCGCAGATATGGTCGACCAAAAACACGAAGAGTCGCCATGCGCCAAGGGCAAATTGTGAGGCTTTGACCCCTTCTTGGTTCTTTTTGATCGTGTTTTATTCCCACCGAAGACTCCAGAAACCCACATTTATCACGGCTTTAGACTTATTCTAGCAACGAAAGTACAGCAAATTCTTGCTCATGACCCGTGATCTGACATAACATCGTTGATTATGGATAAGCCTTCGCAAAAAGAAAGAATCGTCTACCCAGAAAGCCTCGGAGAACTTACCGAGTATCCTACTGATAGTGTCGTCGATTCGATGTCCGATAAAACGAAATCTCAACGGGTCACAATGACAGCTCCTCTGCTGCCATTCCTCCGTGAAGCCGATTTGAGTAAGACCGCCATTTTCTCAGGGCATGGGGTCGACCCCGATGGTCTATCGTCCCAAGCGACGATGGCGACCCTTGTCGAGATGCTCGGCGGACGAGCTTATTCCTTTTATCGAGGATCCTTTAATCGTCCGCAAAATATCACAATGCGTCAGGTCCTCGGACTACGCCCCCAACATGAGACGGAATTCAACGTCGAAGACGAGTGGAGCTGCATCATCTCCGTTGATGGCCCAGCCACAGCCTGCCCGACAACCCCCGACTTCATTATCGACCACCACGAACAAGCTGGCGACCCCAAAATAGCCTCGGATGTCCGCTTCATTGGAGCTACCGCCGCCATTATGTGGGAATATGCCATGGAAATGGGAGTCAACTTCGAAGACGAATTTGGCTCGCGCCTCGCCACCGCCATCTGTATTGGAATCAAAACCGACACCAAAGACGGCACCGTCGACAGCGCATCCTCCCTCGACTATGAAGCCCTCGCCTACTGCCTGTCGAAAAAAGACAACGAGCTCTACAAGCAAATACTCAACTTCCCAAAACCCCTCTACTACAACGACATGTTCGTCGTGGGCTGGAAGAATAAGACCATCGAAGGAAGCTTCCTCGTCACCGGACTCGGTATCATCCCCGAATCTCGCGGCGGCGTTGTCTCCGATATCGCCGAGCGCTTCTCCGAAGTCGACGGCATCCGCACCACCGTCGTCGTCGCCATGGTCAACGGCTCCATTGACATCAGTGTTCGAAGCACAAACTCGTCCCTCGACGTCAATGAATTCGTTCGTAAAGCGTTTGGCGTCGGTGGGGGAAAAATTGGCGCCGGTCGTGCAAGAATCCCTGTATCGCTCTTTGAAAACCTTCCAAAAGAGTTAAGCCTCGAACTTTGGGATACCCTCTACAAAATTGTCAAGCTCAAAGCCCTCGCCTTCACTGGCGACAAGCGCTAAGGCGAAGTCCAACCCGATAACCACTCTCAAAGATTCTCGTGTTGTCATAATGGACTAGCATTGAGCGCCTCGCTCATTTTAAAAGCTCAATTTGGATTGAGGCCATAGTCCATAAGGCTTAGCGTGAAAAATTTCCTATTTTCCGTTGCGTTTTCTTGCTCTTGATCCGAAACTACTTAGGTCAATTACCACTAGTTGATCCAATCTTTGTTTTGGATTAGCATGCTCAAAACACACAAAAGTGTCGAAGTGTAAGTCATCATGATTTACCGAACAGGGAGCGTTAAACGGGTGAGAAATTTTAGAGCCATACTCTCAATACTATTGGCTAGCATCGCCTTTGTCGGTTGCACCGAGAGCTCTGATAGAGACGTCCCTTCAATCACTCAGCCTCCTCCAGTGAGCGAGGTGGTCTTTACTGAAAACGAACCCAACGACCCAAATAACCCTCAATTCCTAGGAAACGTCGACGGCAATACATCCTACATTGCTGACGGTTCTCTAGCATTCAACGACAACGCTCAAACAGACGATGAGTTTGATTCGTTCACAGTGACAGCATCAGGTGCTCAATCACTCAATGTTATTGTTCAACACGACGCTGGGGTTGATATTGACCTTGCCATCGTCGACCCGGTCACAGGAAACATACTCACAGAGCTTGGTGATGGTCTGACCTCACCAGAAAGCATCTCCCTGAGCCTTGTTGATGGTCAAACCGTTGCGATTGAAGTGGAAGCCTTCTCTGGCAGCGGAAACTACAAAGTCTTCATTGGATCGTCCAAGTAAACCCCCATCGTTTTACTCAATGTTTCAGCGTCTCAGTGCTCTTGAGAGAAGAAGCCTCTGAGTTCTCAATCTGAAAACCCAAAACTGTGTCGTCACGGATAAGGATCGCTTTATGGCTGCCTCTTTAAGGAAAACCCTCTTCTCCACCCTGATTGCTGGCTCTTGTGCAGCTGTCCTGGGCCTCGGGCTACTAAGCTTTGGAGCATTCAACTCGGCTAAGGCAGCGGACCACGGCGACGCGCCCCTCGTCTCGAATGACCAAGGGGCTGATATTGCCGACGTCTATACCTTCCTCGATCCCAACGACAACAACTTCGTTATCTTTATCATCACCGCCCGAGGATTTATCGTTCCCGGGGAATCCGAGAACCTTGGCTTCTTCCAATCGAACCTCAACTGGCGTTTTGCTATCGAGAACTCAGGGGACGCCAACCCCGATATGAACATCGAAGTGACCTTCGCTGATCGCAACGATTTCCTCGACTCTCAAACGTCCTTCATTAAGATTCGCACGGGGTCGACTCCTACAGCCTCGTTTACGGCGCCGACAACCGTCTCCAACGCTCGCACCGCGACCGCGAACCCTTTCGTTGTCACCACAGATCCTGCAACGGGCATCGGCTTCTTCGCCGGCATGACTGACGATCCATTCTTCTTCGACGTCTCCGCCGAGCTGCTCTTCAGAGACTCATTGATTCAAACCCCAGGTAGTGGCAACGCCTCCGTCTTTGACAGAGGTCGGGATACATTCGCCGGCTATAACGTCATGACCGTCGCCCTTCGCGTCCCCCGCACAATGATCGAAGGCACCGCCGGCAATCTCCTCGGTTTCAGCGGCTACACCGAATTGGCCCAACGCACGAAGCGCTCTCGCTCTCTTGGTATCCGTGATAAAGGTCGCTTCATCAACGTCGACCGCATGGGTATCCCAGCCATCAACACCGTCTTCATTCCTTACCCAAGAAAAGACGAATACAACCGCGGAAGCACCAGCCAAGACGCTGCCGGTGTCTATCAAAGTGATATTGTCGCCAGCCTCACAGCCTTCGGCACAAGCACAGCAAACATTGGAATACTCGCCGGTTTGGCCGTCACCAACGGCGACATCTTGCGCCTCGATATGGATGTCCCGAACACAGGAAACGGTGGCGGAAGCAACACGGCCGCTGCTTTTCCCAATGGTCGTCGAGTTGGAGACGATGTGATTGATACCATTGTCAACATTATCGCCAATCAACAGTTCGGTGATCCTGCTCCAACAGGCCCGGTCGACAACGTTGACAGCAACGACCTCACTTTCACAAACAGCTTCCCATTCGTGGCCCTGCCTCACCAACCCCGAGCCAATGGCGTGACGGACGATGGCACCCGGAACTGATTCCGAATTGAATCCTAAACAGCACCCAGAGGCTCAGCGAGATTCTTCCGAATCC
>JARGOJ010000890.1:2830-4054 GCA_029210225.1 Planctomycetota bacterium | reverse complement strand
AGCGCTAAACAATGAGCCTATCCATGCCAGACCGGTTGGGGTTTTTGAGCGCGCCCAATTGTGGCGGAAGCGGAACAGTGGCTTGGTGGCTTCAGTCTTCTTTTTGTCTACCATCGCTCTATTAGTGGCTTTTGAATACTACCGTCAAGGGAAAAACGCGGAGATACACTCCGCGTTGCGAGAGAGAAGCATCCTCGATAAAGGAAATGAGATTGTTTCGGAGTCTAAGTCGCGGGAGAGAGAGCTCTCTAAACAGGTTCGTGCTCTCGCGAACTCCGCCGTCTTTGAAGTCACTGATGCTCTTGACAGCATCCCCGGGACTGGTGAGGGTCGAAAACTCTTGTTAGAGAGGGGCTTAGAATCTCTCAAAACCCTCGCCGAAAACGCAGAAGACGAGTCTGGACTGCAAATTGAATTGGCCCTCGCCTATGTTCGACTGGGACGTTTTCAGTCGAAGCGAGAGGGAGAACTCGTGAGCGATAAGATTGGAGCGGATAAGAGTTTCAGACGTGCGCTAGAGATTCTCAGTTCCCTAAAAGAGCGCTCCGGTCGCGACTATCTACATGCCTATGGCCTGGCAAAGGTTCAGTTGGCCAACCTTTACTATTCCGACCGTCGGCACAGTGATGCGGAGCGCGAATTAGATGAAGGAACTCAGAGCCCTGGTCTCAGAGAACCGGGATTTTCGCAAAGGCTACCTCAATTTGGCGGCGGCCATTCAGATAAAAGCAATGATCGAAAAGGACAAGGGCAAGACCCACATGGCCTTCGATCTCCTTGAGGAAAGCCAACAACTCTTAGAGCAAGCACGTCCCTTTAGTCGTGAATCACTTACGTTTTACGAGTGCTGCGGAACCAATTTCCTTTTGAGATCGCAGTTTTATGAAGTTCAGAAGGATGTTAAGACCGCGGAATTGACCATTGAAAAGTCCGTAAAAATATTTGAATCAGTGTCAAATAAGTTCGCCAAGCGCGGCTCCTTCGTTCGCAATTTCAAAGTCATTCTTCGCGAACACGCACGTCTCGCTTTGACCACAGGGAAATATGACGTAGCGCGTCTCCGCTTAATGAGGCTAGGTGAATTGTCTGGAAACAAGTACAACACCAAGACATACCAGCAGACGAGACGTAAGGTCGTACAACAGACCAAAGAGGGTGACCGTTGGGCCAGTGAGCGAGAATTCAAGAGAGCGATACCCCTTCTTCGTCGCACATTAATCACAC
>JARGOJ010000890.1:0-2820 GCA_029210225.1 Planctomycetota bacterium | reverse complement strand
CAAAAACAGTCCGTTCTGCAATGTCAGGGGCAGCCTGAGAGCTTTTTGACCCTCGCGGCCGTCCATGGGAAACTTGGGGATGCATTGAGCGAAACGAGCGGCGTTCGCGGGAGCAGTATGCACTTGAATCGAGCGGAGTCGATTCAAGCGATGCTCATCAAAGCGACTAAGGGAGACAAGACTTCCTACGAGTTCAATTATTCAGTAACACTTGCGAGTCAATTTTCACTCTACGCAAAACTCAAAGATCTTAAAAAGGCACAGTCCTACTTGGAGAAGTTTCGAAGCTATGCGAAGCGTAAGAACTACCAAAACATTGACCCGAGAAGCCTCATTCTCTTCGGAGGAAATTACCATCGAATGGGCACGCTCTTTTTGGAGAATAGAAACCTAAAGAGCGCGTTCTTTTGGTTTGAAAAGTCGGTCATTGTTCGGAGCCGGATGAGCCCGGAGCTTGCCAATCGCGACAAGAGCTATCCCGGCTATCTGGGGGTCTTAGGCTGTCGGCTTGGGAAGAACTTCTTCGACGCCATGGATTTTGAGACCTCGCAGAGGTGCTATCTCATCAGCGAGAAAATCTATGAAGAATTATTGCTGAGACGTCCAGAAAACATTAGTTTCATGAACAACCGATTGGTGTCATGCCATCACCTGGGTCTAATAGCTGAGAAGACGGGTGACCGCGCCAAGGCTCTCAGCTATTTCCAAAAGGAATTGAGAATTGCCTTGGATGTTCAGAAACTGAGCGCCATTCCTAGAGTCGCGGATATCATCAAGCGCGCCGAGCTCAAAATCCAAGAGTTGGGGCAGTAGAGAACAGTCCATGGAAATCTGCGAGGTCGATTTGCGGCTCTGTAGGCCTTTCTAGGCGTCGGCATCGAGAATCTCACCAAGCCTCGGAATTCGCACCCGGAACTGCATACTTTCTTCAATGCGCCTTCTCAACTCGTCTGAGGCAGCGGGTTCCCCGTGAACGAGATAGACGCCCTTGGGACGCTTCTCGATTGAATCCAGCCAATTGAGTAGTTCTGTCTGATCGGCGTGGGCGGATATTGCATCGGTCTGGAATACTTCAGCCTTGACAGGAATGTACTTGCCGTGGACCTTGATTTCGCTCGCGCCCATGGCGAGGGAGTGCCCGCGAGTTCCGGGCGCTTGAAATCCAGAGAGGAGGATGCCGTTTTCTTTGCTTGGGGCGAAAGCCTCGAAGTGGTGAAGGACCCTACCACCGGTGAGCATTCCACTGGCAGAAATGATAATTCTCGGTCCCTTCTTCTTATTGAGCGCTCGAGAATCTTCAACGCTCGTGACGTAAGTCGGAAGATCACACATACTGGCGCACTCATTGAGGCTGAGGCGGTGATTGTCGCAGTGATCCTGATAGAGCTTGGTTACATTCGTCGCCATTGGACTATTCAATGCGACAGACAGACGCGGAGCGAGTTTGTTTTCAAATATCTGGTGAAGAATATATAGGAGGACCTGCGCTCTGCCGACGGCGAACGCGGGTATGAGTAAAACTCCCCGACGCTCTGCAATCTGTCGAACTATCCGAGCGATGTCCTCCAACACATTGTTGCTCTTGTGACGACGATTGCCATAGGTCGATTCCATGATGACCCAATCGGGGCGTCCCGGATTGTCCGGAGCGGGCATGAGAATGTCTTCGGGGCGTCCGAGATCACCGGAGAAGAGAACGCTCTTTCCCTTGCCACGAATCAAAATTGAGGCCGCCCCGAGAATGTGTCCGGCGGCTTGAAAGCGCAGTGTGAGTTGGCCTATCTTTACATCTTCGCCGAACACAGTCGTGCGAAACGACGGGCTCACGGCCTCCGCGTCCGCCTTGGTGTAGAGCGGTTCGGCTTTGCTATGACGTGCGAAGCCCTTTTTGTTGGCGTAGCGAGCCTGCTCTTCCTGAAGATAGCCGCTATCGGGAAGCAGTATTTTACAAAGACGCTGGGTGGGAGCCGTTGCGAATATAGGACCGTGAAAGCCATCACGCACGAGCGCAGGTAGATAACCGCTGTGATCTATGTGGGCGTGAGTGAGAACAACACCCGATAGGGCTCCATCGATGGGAGGCGGATTCCAGTTTCTCTGCCGGAGGCTCTTCACTCCTTGGAAGAGGCCGCAGTCGACGAGAATCTTTGTTTCGCCTTCTTGAACCAGATACTTCGACCCAGTGACTGTACCGACGCCGCCGAGAAAAGTGACCTTCATATTTGCCTGCGTATCCTTTTCAAGAGATAGAATTTAGAGATTCAAATTACAGCAAGAACAAAGGAAGACAAAGCCGTAAATCCAGAGCATTCCTAAGACGACAGGTTGATTGACGCCGTTTCTATCGACCGTTCCTCGCTTCTCCAGAAATTGCTGGTAGGGATTAGGGATCGTGCGGTGCTTTGGTTGCGATAGGAGACCCGAAAGAAGTCGTTCCAGTTTTAGAGGATTCTCTAAAAGATCCTGAACTCGACAGTTCAGCCCCGGCGTGCCTGGCAACTTTACCGAAGGCGGCGAAGGCCGTCCCAGCGCTCTTAAAGGCGCTAAGAAGCAAGAATGTCGGAGTGAAGAAGAACGCCATGAAAGCCATCGATAAAATCGGGTTGAACAGTCCTTAGTTGTTTGATGCCCTCCAAGAAAGCTGGAAGATTGAGGAGTCAATCTTTCATAAACAAACCATTAAAAAAGTCATCGAGAAACTGAAAACAAAAGCGCCGGTTGAAGCGGATTCTAAGAAGTAGCGCCACGCCGCAATTTCTAAAAGCATCATAAAAAGGGGAGCCAATTGGCTCCCCTTTTTATGATGCTTTCAAATACTTC
>JARGOJ010000889.1 GCA_029210225.1 Planctomycetota bacterium | reverse complement strand
AACCCCCTCCCACCATCGTCTGGGATTCTCCAAGCTTCAAGAAACTAGAGAAGCTCGCTGAAGAGAGCGAAAGCAAGTCTGAAGGAACCACCAAGGTTCGCAAGAAAGCTGCTAAGAAGAAAAAGGCGGACGCCGAGCAAATGGCGTTGACTGTTCTCGACGACGCTCGTGAGTCTGGCAAGCCCATTCTTCTCTTCTTCTCTGCCCCTGATAAAACAACGGCCTTAGGTCGCCAATGCCTGACCTTTGAGAACTTCGTTCTACGCAATCAAAAGGTCTTTGATGCTGCGGAGAAGTTCCACCGAGTGAAGCTCGATCCCACCAAGGTTGATCGCGCTATTCTCAAGCAATACAAAATCAAGGTGGCCCCCACTGTTCTCTTCCTCAGCTATGATGGCCGAGTGTTGACCAGTGTCAAAGGCAAATCAAAGCCTGATTCATTTCTCAAAGCCTTGAAAGCGGCCCTCGCTAAGAACGCGAAGATGGCTAAAAAAGCAGGCAAGACAAGCTCTTAAGTAAGCTTGTTTTTAAGTAAAAAATGGAATGAGACCTGTAGACCCAGGGATCATTCCTTTTTTTGTTTCGACTCAGGAGAGTTCCTGGACGCGGTTCCTTTAAGGACTGCTTCCCGATCCTTCTGGTTAGGAAGTGATTTGTATGAGATGTCTCAAATGATTAAGCTATAGTTGAAAGACTCTTAGCCTGCGATGGAGAGCACGATAGAAACTCAAAATTCTCAACTACCGAGCCACCTTCGAGATTCCGTAAAAGCTTATGAATCGGGACTTCAACAGCTCTTTCAAAGCACTCCCCTGCTCTCACTCCACGCCCGCTTTGCCTTCGAGACCTTGGGGAAGATCGGGGAAGGAGGTATGGGTTCGGTCTATCAAGTGAAGGATCTTCGCTTCGATCGAGTGGCGGCGTTGAAGTTACTGAACGATAAGAACGCGACGGAGCATAGTCGACTACGCTTTTTAAGAGAAGCCAAGATCACCGCGAAGCTTGATCACCCCGCGATTCCTCCGGTCCATGAAATCGGACTGACGGTGGATGGCGATCTGTACATGATTATGCGAATGATTCGGGGCAAAACTCTCAATGAAGTGATTAAGGAGTGCCATGATCTTGGAAAGCTAGAGCGGCGAGAGCTGATAGAGATCATGATTAAAGTGGCTGAGGCCGTGGCATACGCTCACTCGCAGGGGATTATTCACAGGGATCTCAAGCCCGACAATATTATGGTTGGGGAGTTTGGTGAGGTCTTGGTCATCGATTGGGGCATCGCGAAAGATCTAAAGGAGGGGGAGGCGGAGGAGTCAGACAAGATTTTGGAGAGTGTGCTTTCAAAGTGTGATTTGGAACAAGTTGGAGTCACGGTTTCAGGGACTATGGTGGGGACTCCGGGCTATATGGCTCCCGAGCAGATTGATGGGGCCCAGATTGACGAGAACTCGGATGTGTTTGCGCTGGGTGTGATCTTGGTGGAGATCCTTACTGGAAAGCGGGCTGTTTCAGGGGACACGACCATAGACCGGGTGGCGATTACGGCTTCGGGGTCGTCCATGAGCCCGAGGGATATCGATTATTCTCTCTCTAAATAGATCGACTGGGTTTCTAAAGAGGCTATGGGGCTTGATCCAGAGCAAAGAACTCAGGGGGCTGAGCTTTTTGTTAGTCAATTGCGAGCCTATTTCAACGGGGACGAGATTCCAGGCTAGTCCTATTCATTGATAGAGAGAGCGCAAAGGTCGATCAAGCGACGTCCGGGCTTGTTTATATCAGTGGCTGTGGGGGCCTTATTGTTCGCGTTGATTGGCAATCTCTGGTTGACCTTAGAGCTAGAGGTGCAGAAAAGACAGGAGGCGGAGAGCAATGCTGTTGTTGCGACGAAGAAGCTTGGAGTGGCAGAGGATGAAGCGGAGAAAGCCAAAGCGGTTCTGGCCTCATTTAATGAAGCGCGTAGTCTAATTGAGCGTAGGGCTCCGAAGGCGAGGTTGACAGAGAAGATCAATGAGGCTTTGAAGCGTGGTGGGCGGACTGAGAATCAATTGTTGACGGCTGCCCGTATCTATTCAGACGCGAATTTTAATGAGGCCAATAAGGAATTGCTTGAGGAGGCGGTTGAGAAGTATCCGCCGTGTTATGAAGGTCTGTTTTCACTTCATCTTTGTGAATTGAAATTGTCGAATCGCGAATTTTACTATACCTCGTATTTCAAGAGGCTGCTGGCTGAGTCGAAGAAGCGAGGACACGAAAATGAATTTACGCTCTTCGCGGATGGCTATCAATTATATAAGTCTGGGCGTCTCGACGATTCAATCGCCACTTATTCGAGGATTGAAGAATATTCGATGGGTTTTGCTCCAATGTATAGTAACAGAGGAGGCATTTGGCGCGACAAGAAGGATTTCGAGAAGGCTCTTGCAGATTTCAATAGAGCGATCAAAATTAGTCCCCGAGATTTCAGGTTTCTCTTTAACAGAGGGAGAGTCTGGAAGGAAAAAAGAGAGTTTGATAAGGCTCTTGCAGACTTTAACAGCGCGATTGAATTGAACCCTCGCTTTGCGAGCGCATTCATAAACCGTGGACTGATTTTGGAGAAGAAAGGAGAGGTCGATAATGCTCTCGCCGACTACAACCGAGCCATCAAGCTCAATCCACGATCCGCGACCGCATTATTAAACCGTGGAGGCGTTTGGGTACGGAAAAGGAACTATGATAAAGCTCTTGCAGACTTCAGCAAGCTGATCGAGCTAGATGAGTCGGACGCTTCTGCATTTTCAAATCGTGGATACACCTGGGAGAAGAAGGGGCGGCTTGACAAGGCTCTTGCCGATTACAATAGCGCGATCGAATTGAATCCCCGACTTGCTCAGGCGCTGACAAACCGTGGAGTCCTTTTGGAGAAGAAGGGAGAGCTTGATAAAGCTCTTGCCGACTACAATAGAGCGATAAAGATAAATCCTCGGAATTCCGTTGCTCTCTTTAGTCGGGGCCTGATCTGTTGGAGGAAAGGCCGAAATAGCGAAGCTGTCGCGGATATGACGAAGGCTATTAAGCTCAAATACAGAGATCCTTATGTCTATTTTGTTCGGGGCTCCATCTATCTTTCACAAAAGAAAGAGAAAGAAGCCCGCGCCGACTTGGAGCGCTTCTTGCGCCTGGCGCCGAAACATCCTCGGGTCGCGGAGGTTCGAAAGCTGCTAGCTCGGGCGAGGGCTGCGCAGAGGAAGTGATTTACCAGGCAATGAAGAATGGCTAAGCTATAGTTGAAAGACCCTTCGCTTTCTATGGAGCGCATCATCCAAGACCAACGTTCACAATTGCCCGACCCGCTTCGCGTGCCTGTCAAGGTCTGTGAGTCGGAGTTTCAACAGCTCTTTCAACGGGCTCCTCTACTCTCATTCCACGCCCGCTTTGCCTTTGAGACCTTGGGTAAAATTGGCGAGGGAGGGATGGGCTCGGTTTATCAGGTCAAAGATCACAGAATCAATCGTATCGCGGCGCTTAAATTGCTGAGTGACAAGAACGCCACAGAGCACGCTCGCTTACGCTTTTTAAGAGAGGCCGTGATCACCGCTGGCCTCGATCACCCAGCGATCCCCCCGGTCTATGAGACAGGGCTGACACCGGCTGGCGACCTCTACATGCTGATGCGTATGATTCGGGGCAAGACCCTGAATGAGGTGATTAAAGAGTGCCATGATCTGGGAAAGCTAGAGCGGCGAGAGCTTATAGAGATCATGATTAAAGTGGCAGAGGCGGTCGCTTACGCTCACTCTCAGGGGATTGTTCACAGGGACCTCAAGCCCGACAATATTATGGTTGGGGAGTTTGGTGAGGTCTTGGTCATCGATTGGGGCATCGCGAAAGATCTAAAGGAGGGGGAGGCGGAGCAGACTGACAAGATCTTGGAGTGTGTGCTCTCTAAGAGCGAGCTGGAGCAAGTGGGGGTGACGGTTTCAGGGACTATGGTGGGGACGCCGGGGTACATGGCGCCTGAGCAGATCGATGGCGTTGATATGGATGAGCGGTCCGATGTCTTTGCGTTGGGTT
>JARGOJ010000888.1 GCA_029210225.1 Planctomycetota bacterium | reverse complement strand
TATTGTAAAGTGATCGCCATGCTTTGCTCGCGACTCAGATACTCTTTCGCGGGTTCCGTGATGATCCTTCAACGAACGAAGCGCGGCGCCGAGTTTTGGATTCTCTTGCTCAAATGCGAATTGATTTATCCGAGCGTCGCCGTCGCTTGATTGAGGTTTTAGAGGGAGGAGGATTGTCGGTTGTGTCCGGGGATCCCGCCGGATTATTTGTTCTGGTTGATGCGCGGTCTTTGCTTGGCAAACGGATTAAGCGGGTGAATGGGCGGACGACATTGGTGGGAGATGAAGAAAGTCTCCACGAGCTTTTATTGACAGATTGGGGACTCCGAATCAATCATGGACGGTGGTCTGGTACTCCAGGACAGGCGCGAATCTGCTTCTCTATTGATGAGCCTGTGTTTGAAGAAGGGCTCACCCGGCTTCGAGATTTTTTAAGCGCGGTGCAAGCGCGAGGCAACTGAGTTCATGGTCGAGCTTGGCGACGGTCAAACAGTCACTTTAAGGGTTGGGGAGACTCTCTTTGAACAGGGAGACCCAAGCGTGCTCGCGTATCGAGTTCTTTCGGGGGCTTTGCAAGCCTATCGTTATCATGCTTCAGCGGACGAAGCGATCGAACGGTCTGTCCTGGGGGATATTCCGGCGGGGCTTTTGTTGGGGAGCTGGGGGTTTTGCAAGGGAATCGTCGAAGCGCGGCGATCGTGGCGCTTGAAGAGAGCGTCTTGGAGTGTTTTTCCAGGTCGCGCTTTATCGAGGAGGTGACCAAGAACCCGGATGAAGCTCTGGAGCTTATTAAGACCCTTAGTTTTCGGGCGCGATCATTCTTTGACTTGATTGACGAATTGATTGATAGTCGTCGATCTTCGGCGTGGCGAGAACAATTCGGCAAGATCTTTCAGAGCGTCTTTGGGATTCTCCGGCGTCGCTTGGTCGCTGTGCGGAGCAAGCAGGATGATCGCCGAGTGCTTGATATTACGGACCTCGGTGAGCGTCGGCGAGTCAAAGCAGGGACCACGCTCTTCCATGAAGGGAGCCCGAGCAATTGGGCTGCTTTAATTCTTAGCGGGAGCTTGGAGGCTCGCAAGAAAGTCGAGCTTGAGTGGGTCATTCTTGGTTCTATCGATGAGGGGCAGCTTGTCGGGGAATTAGGTTTACTGCAGAAGCGGGAGCGATCGGCGACGGTTGTTGTTGTCGAAGACGCCGAGTTAGAGTTCTTAAATGAAGAGAAGCTCTTTGAGTTGTTGCGGCGCAGCGTTGAAGAGCGTCAGCGAGTGATTGAAGATCTGAGTAATCGCTCGATCAGGTTGGTCGCTTTACTCTCCGAGATCGCGGTTCACGAAGATCTCACAGACTCAGTGGTGCCCGGGCGCATTCACTCAGTGTTAGATTCCGTCGAGGACGTTGTTTATCTTGCGCGGGAAGTCGTTGTTCATGATCTCCGCCGCCTTCAGAGCGGATTGCAGTCCGAGGCTAAATCTGTCGGGGCGATGTTTGCCACATATGGTCGCTATATAAGAAAAGAAGCCAGTGAAGAAGACATGGAAGAAGCCAATAAGGCCTTTCGCAACGTGGTCAAAACACTGGGTATGGGGACCCTCTTCTTACTTCCAGGAGGGCTGATTACTATTCCCTTGGTTGTGAAGCTCGGGCAACGCTTCGGGATTGAGTTTATGCCGGAGTTCAGTCCCGATACGGATGTGTTTTGAAGAGGCTTTGAGTCAGTTTTTCGGGCCGGACTTAGGACCGGTTAATGGCCGATTATGAGCCGTTTCCGCAAGCGCTCAATTAACATCGTTTCGCGCTCATTCGCGAATTCGACGTGGCCGTCGGCATAGCCAATGTTGTAGCCATCATAATGGCAGCCTTCGTTTTGAGAGTCTTTTCGGGCTTTATCGGCGGTGAGAATTGTGTCGCTGCGGGCCTGATCCTTGTGTAAACGCTTGCGTCTGTATGTGTAGCTCAGTTCATTGTTTTGAAGCACATCGACCTTTGAGGAATTGAGACAAGCTGGTTCTGCCGAGTTCACTTTGCCCTTCCAATCCCATAATGTAGGATTGTCAAGTGTCTTTTGACTGCGTTGGAGGTGGGCGTCACCCGACCCATGGCAAGAGAAAGGCTCAGCTGTTTCGCAGTATTTCTGTTGAATGAGCGTGCGATAGACGTCGGATATCTGTTCGTTTGTATGGCCCTCCTTTTTTCCAGTCATATGTGGGAAATAGTGATAGTCATTAGAATAGTTAATCATAGCGATGCCAACTCCCTTGAGGTTATTGGCACACTTCGTCTTACCTGACTGTTCTCGACCTCTCATGAACGCTGGTATGAGCAGAGCGAACAGCGCGATCAAGCAAGCGCCACTGACAAGGACCCCCAAGAGAATACATCCCCGGCGATTTGATGATCGCTCTGGGTTGTTGGGCTCGGCAGAGTTGGCGTCGTAATAATCTTCGTGATGGCCCATGAGTGAAAATTCCTGTGGGAGTACAAGACTGACTTTCACTAAACAGTTTACTAGGTCTACGTATCACTGAACGTCTACTATCTTGATTCCTCTCCAATTTCTCTCTTGACAATAAATGAACAATGAACGATTTTGATCATTGTTCATGTTCTTGCCAGAAGAGAAGAGTCTTTGATGGTGTCTGTAAGTGATACGGTTCAGCCTGAAGTTAAAGAGTTCAAAGGTCCTAAGGGGCATTGGTGGTGGGGAAGCCTCAAAGACCTGCAACAAGATGCGCTGAAACTATTCGATGATTCCCACCGAGATTACGGTGATTACGTTGTCTTTCGGACCATGGGAGGGCTCTTTAAGTGGTATCTCATCTCCGATCCCGCAGTGATCGAGCATATCTTCGTCAAGAACCCCGGCAACACTTGTAAGCCTCAAGTTTTCTACGACGCGGTCCGCCCCTTTATGGGCCTCGGGCTCTTCAGCAGTGAGGGGAAGAGCTGGAAGCGCCAACGGAAAATGATCGCTCCCGCCTTCCAACGGGAGCGCCTCGACGGCTTTGCCCCCATCATTCTCGCCGCCACTCATGAAACCCTTCAAAAATGGGATCAGCTAGAAGATGGAGCCATTCTCGACATTCAGGAAGAACTGGTTCAATTGACACTCAATGTGGTCACCCGTTGCTTCTTCGGCTCCGACTTTGGTAAGGCCTCCGCTGAGTTCGCCGGGGCGATCCGAATCGCCTTCGACTACATGGGGTACAAGCTAAACAACGCCATGGCCGCTCCTCTTTGGATACCCACTCAGCGCAATAAAGAGTTCAAAGCAGCCAAGAAGTTCATTGTCGAAAAAATCAGTGATTTAATTGCTGCTCGCCGCAAAGATCCTACTCCTCAGGACGACCTCCTCGCCCGCTTCTTCGCCGCAAACGATGAACAAGGCGCCATGACCGACCAAGAGCTCATCGATCAATCCATTACGATGATCATCGCAGGCCACGACACCATGGCTGCCTCCCTCTCCTGGACCTTCGACCTCCTCAGCCACAACCCCAAAGCGCTGTCAAAACTTGAAGAAGAATTGAAGGCAGAGCTGAATGGGCGTGACCCTGAAGTGAGTGACCTAAAGAACTTCACTTGGACCAAGAACTGCTACGCCGAGTCACTGCGTCTCTATCCTCCAGCCTGGGGACAACCGCGACAGATGCTTAAGACTGAAACAATCTGCGGTTACGAATTCCCCAAAGGCGCAATCTTGACTCTCTCGCAATGGATCATCCACCGAGATCCCCGCTATTGGGACAAGCCCCTCGAATATGATCCCGCCCGTTTTCTCCCAGAGAACTCCAAAGATCGCCCGAAATACACGTATTTTCCCTTTGGGGGAGGTCCTCGTCTTTGCATTGGGCAACAACTTGCGCTTATGGAAGCACCCCTTATACTCTCGACAATCGCACAGCGATATCGCCTGGAAGCAACAAGCGATCAAGCCGCAGAAATGGACCCAACCTTTACCTTGCGCCCGAAAGATGGACTGAAAATGAGATTGAGGAGACGTGGTGAAGGATAAGCGCGAGCGTATTATCTTAGCGGCTCGGGAGCGCTTCCGCCGATTT
>JARGOJ010000887.1 GCA_029210225.1 Planctomycetota bacterium | reverse complement strand
AGCTCGGTAAAGGGGGAATGGGCGTCGTCTACAGGGCGATTCAAAAGAAGCTCAACCGCGTTGTGGCCCTCAAGGTCATCGATCCTCACGCCTCCATGAACAAGGACTATAAAGAGCGATTTCGCCAGGAAGCTCTCTCCCTCGCGAAGCTAAACCATCCAAACATTGTTCAGGTTTACGATTATGGGGAGTTCAACAATCAGCTCTTTATCGCCCTTGAGTTCGTCAACGGATCCGATTGCCTCGACCTCATCAAAGAGGAAGGCCGGGTCGATGTGAAAACGGCTCTACGAGTCATTCACGACTCTGCCTTGGGCCTTGGCTATGCCAAAGAGTCGGGGATTATCCACCGAGACATCAAGCCCGCCAATCTCATTATGCATAGGGAAAAAGTCACTGGTTTCAACGCAGACTGGACTGTGAAAATATCCGATCTTGGCTTGGCCCGAGATATGGAGGTTGCTCCCGGCGCCGGTATCACACAGACCGGCATCCTCATGGGCACCCCAGCCTACATGTCACCAGAGCAAGCGGATGGGCGGGCCGCCGATCATCGAAGCGATATCTATTCTCTGGGTGCGTCTCTCTATCACTTCCTGACGGGTGAGATCCCGTTTGAAGGAGAGAGCATCGTCAACATGCTCGTCAAGAAGCACCAGGCTGCACTTAACCATCCTCGCTTCTTGGTTCCTGACCTTCCCGAGCCGGTCTTCCACATTTTAGATCGGATGATGGCGCGTAAGGCGGAATTCCGATACCAAAGCTACAACGCCCTCGTGAAGGACGTCTCAGACTTCCTTAGCGGTCGAGAGCCTGACGTTGTTCGCGTTCCTGCAGACGAATCCAGCTATAAGCACCCCGGTGACACCACGGTCGTTAGCGGAGATAGCAATAAGGAAGCGAGCGCTCCAAAAGACGGGACAGCAGCAGTAGCTGAGGAAGAAGCCCAAGGCTCATCCGCAATGTTGATCGGTGTGCTCATCCTTCTAGTCGCGCTGATCGGTGGGGGCATCTTTGTCTTCAACAAATCCAAGAACGATACCCCGAGTGAGGTCGCAAAAAACGAGGACCCAAAGAACAAATCTGATAAGGGAAAGAAGGACCTCGGTAAGGACAAAGAAACCGACCCGAACCCCGGAAAGACGATCCCGAACAAGGACCCAGTCAAGAAAGACCCCATTGAAAAGGATCCTGTAGAGAAGGACCCAGTTAAGAAGGACCCCGAGCCTCCCGAAATGAGCGCGGAGGAGAAAGCCAAGCTCGCCAAAGAGGCGGAGCAGAAGGCTGAGCGTGAGGCTATGGCGAAGCGCGTCAACTCCGTCAAGCTCGTTTTAGCCTCCCTGCAAAAATACAAAGGGATGAAGCTACTCAGTCATCACAAAACGCTATCACATCTCAAAAATCTCCTCGATAAAGTCGGAGAGGCTGAGAAGTTGACACTGCAACTTGAGGTTGATGGGCTCATTGAAGAGTCGTTTAACAAAGGTATATTAAAAGAGCTAACCGCCCTCTATCAAAACTCCGACTACAAGGTTCTCGCCGAGCAAGTCGACAAAACCCTACTCATCTATAAGCAATTTGAAGTCGACCCTCCCCGGCCGCTCACTGACCTGAAAAAAGTCTCCGACGCCGCTGCGAAGGATGGCGCGGGGGACAAAGAGAATGTTCTCTGGACCAAGCTAGGCTTGGTCACGAATCCTATCGACGTCATAGATATCCTTGAAAACTTCGAGCGTGATTTTAGCTTCAGCCCCAAGCTTGCGAAGGCTAAAACCAAGCTCCTTGTCGCCAAGAAAGCCGCTCCTCTCCTCGACTTCACCGCTCAGAAAGGCGTGACCTTCTACGACGGAGAAACAAAGCTGGGGGAATCGCCGTGGAAGGGTCGCCTGCTACTTGGTACCCATAGGATCAAAACGCGAGGCCCTGATTTCCTCGATAACTTCAACGATATCGTAGTCAGCAAGCCAGGCTCATTCTTTATTCCCGGTCACCCAAAGCCAAAGCATGAAATGGTCCAGGATGTTGCACAGGGAATTCGGTTCTGGAATCCAATGCTCTTCATTCGGGATTGGCGACAGACCGGAGAGTGGTCGGTCGTTCTTGCCAAGTCAGGAGTTATGGGGGAAGCGAGAAATGGTCGGACCTCGACAGCTCAACGAAACCTCGACGCCCCGATCAAGAAGTGCAAGTTTGAAGATAAGCCGACCTGGTCTTTAGATATTGAAATGACAGCGACCGAGAGCACCGGACGGATGGCCGAAGTGCGCTTCGTCGGTCCTGATGGTCGACATGCCGTCGCCGGATTTGATGAAGAGCGTATCTATATTGGCATCCGGGAAAAAGGCAAGCTCACGATCTACTCTCAGACTCTCGCGAAGAAAACCTTGAAGCAGAAGTTCCAGTTGGATTGGGATGGTGAGCTCGTCATTGTCCGCACCCCCAAGGGCATCTTTGGGACCCTGAAGACAGGCTGGAGCAGTCACCCCACCACCATTGAATTGTCCGTGAAGAACGGAGGCCTGCTCTTTCAGAACCTCCAAGCCTTCGCCATCAAGAAGAACTAAGGGATTCCCGAGTCGCAAGCTCTAAGACAGTCTCGATGGTGAAGGGCCCGTCGCCGGCTCTCGCGATCATCGCAATCTGCTCCACTTGAAACGTGATGGGCTCCCAGATCGCATTTAACTCTTCAAACAAATCGACTCCCGCCTTTTGACCTCGCCCTCGGGCAACCGTTAAATGTGGGGTGAACGACTTGCCGTCACGATTTTGATCGTCGCATTCCGGCATGGCTTCAAACAAAGCGCGCTGGAGATTCACGATGGGGGCTTTCTCCCTCGGACCCAACCAGAAGGTGAAATTGCTTCGTCCATGGCTAAAGCGCCCGAGCTCAGACAGAGTCATCGTGAATGGTGAGAGACCGGCAACAGCTGAACTGAAGATCGCTGAGGCTTCGGCGAACTTCTCAACAGGTAAAAAAGGATAGAGCAAGGTGAAGTGAGGCATCCAGCGATCAATCTTACTGTCATGATAGTGGCGGATGCGTTGGATCGGCTCCCAAACGTCCTCAGGAGGAATAAGAACAACGGCGGTGGTGTGTACTTTCATAATCAAGCAAGCTCTCGTGTTATTTGTTCCCAGGTATCACGCGGCGCCTTAGCAGCATGTAGTGCTTGCAACCTCGGCGTCTGGAACGTCGCTGACAGCGCTTGCATGGGCCGAAAGGATCAGCTGAAGCGCTCTCGCGTTCACGAAGGATGACTTGAAAGGCCGGGCCTATCTGTCGTTTCCATTTCTTGTCCTCAAGAATCGGAGCAAAGTCGCAAGGGCGAATGAGCAAGTATCCAGAGCAACGAGTGATGGCTTCGGCGTCTTGAGCGATGGGGATGGGTTTCTGTCGAGCAAGGTAAAAGAACATAGCCGCAGCGCGCTTTCGCCCAAAGAGAGATAGGTCTTCATCGCTTCGAACTTCAGCCGTCGCAGACTTTGCAAAGCGGCGCATCGAGCGATCTTGCTCCATGGAGGGAAAGACAACCCAAAATGTAAAGAAGAAGCCGCTGAGTAAGGCGAAGGAAAGATACAGCGCTGACCGCTCCCGATCCTGGGCAAACTCAGCTTTCAACGCAAGGTAGCATGACGCACCAAGCACGATAAAGGTGAAGAAGCTCCACTGAATCGGAGGGATGCTCCCTGGGGCCAAGAGGTCTTTTGTGAGCGCTTCGATAAAGAACAAAGCGGGTAGGGCTATCACGGATGCGAAGAGCAAGACGGCAGGCATAGCGTAGCGAATGGCCTTCTGATAAACACGCTCCCAACCGAGAGATAGGTATGCTTCGGCGATAAGCAAAGCGCAGGGAGGAAGAATGGGAAGGAGATAGTAGCTGCGCCGGGATGATGATGCGGTAAAGAAGAGGAAGATGCCTATGGTCCAAAAGACGGTCTTACGACGCGCTGTAAAGAGGCCGGGGACGATCCAGATGCTCCATGGCAGGGCTAAAACAAAGATGTAGTAGCAGTAGAAGAAGGGGCCTTTGTCGGTGTGGTCGAGGTTCCCGAGGGCTCGCT
>JARGOJ010000886.1 GCA_029210225.1 Planctomycetota bacterium | reverse complement strand
GGCCTCCCGGGAGTAAAGCGTTGAAAGAGGGTTGCGAGGCTTCGTGACGGCGGTCTCCAAGGCATGTATGAGCGCATCAAGCCCGGTGTTCGCCGTGACTTCACGAGGTTGTGTGGTCGTTAATGTGGGGTCGAGGATGGCGACCTTGGCCGCCGCTTTGGGATCTCCGCAGGCCATCTTGGCGTGGCTGTCACGGTGGGAAATGAGCGCGAATGATTGGCACTCGCTGCCGGTCCCTGCGGTTGTTGGAATCGCAAAGAGCGGAAGCATTTTTTTCTGAGCTTTGGCGTAGCCCCAGTAGTCTTCCATGGTCCCGCCGTTGCTTAACAGGAAGTTACAGCCTCGTGCGGTATCAAGGCTGCTGCCGCCACCAAGGCCAATGAGCAGATCGACGTCTCCGAAGCTCAGGGCGTGGTCGCGGCAGGCATCGACATCGATGCTGCTCGGGTTCTCATGCACCTTGTCGAAGACGCTGACAGCAAAACCGCCGGCTTCGAGTAATCCTTTGACCTTGGCGGCGTGGCCAGCTTTTACAAGTCCAGGGTCGGTGACGACTAATATTTTTGAACCGGGGGCCACAAACTCACTGGTCAGAGTGGCTAAGCTCTCGACGGCTCCAGGAGCGTAGACGAGGCGGGTTTGAGATCGATGGTCGAAACTTCCGCGGCCGCTCACGGCCATTCGCTTAGCGCTCATTTCAGGAAACCCTTTGAATGGCGCGGCGCCGGTAGAGCAAGTCGAAGAGGTTGCCCTCGTGAGGTTGATCCCATTCCACTTTCGTCGTGGGTAGGCGACCTAAGTTCAAGCGGTCGATGTCTGGGGACGCGATCGCTTGCTGGGCCCATTTGGGATCGTTAGAGATCAAGGAAACAACAAGGCTCGGGCCAATTTGATCGAGCATGTCTTGCTGCGGCATTTCTACCACGCTGACATAGGGGAAGAGGAACTCAGTGTTCCCAAGGGGGTGGTCTAAGGATTCGCAGCGAGCGACCGTCGGCAAGAGATACTTTCCGCCGTCATGCTCGACTTTGCGGGGATCCGAACGGTAACGCGCCGTGATATCTTCCGCGCCTTCCTCCTTGAAACCATTCTCCACAGCGGTATCGATGGCATCGGCGAACTTTGGATTGGCAAACGCGCTTAGTCGCGCCCCGGGATCGTCGACATTTAATGGCTGAAACTCAGCGAGGCGTTTCGCCACCGCTTCGGCGATTTCGTCACCGTATTTGGGCACGAGAATGCTCGATGCACAGACGCAGCTGCGGCCGCCATTGCTTGTCACTGAGGTGACCATGATATCGACGAGCTCACGCCAATTTTCAATTTCATCGTCCCCAATGAGAACTTTCGAGCGCCCTGTTCCATGACGTTCAATGTGAGGATTACTCGCATACTTTGAGGTCGTCTTATCATCGCCGAAAATGATGCCTCGGCCACAGCGTCGGAGCATGACGTCGGCGCCTTCGTGGCTGGTTGGATAGAAGCCGAACGCTTCCTTTGGCGCTCCCGCTTTCATGAGAGCCTGAATAATCCGAAACGGTGTCCAAGGCTCTTCTCGTCCGGGCTTTAACACAACCGGGATCTTCAGGGCAAAGGCGGGGAGCCAGATCGAGTTGACCCCAGGAGAGTTGCTCGGGAGGACACCGGCGATGGCGTCGGTCGCCGCCAGGAAGCTCATCTCCATACCGAATTGTTGACCGCGCCCAGCGTCGAGAATGGAGGTGTCCAAGCCCCGAGTCAGCCCTTTTAGGATGCCGCTCATTCCGGTCATGGCCGTGTGCAGCTTACCGATGTTGGCGCGGCAAAGGGCGTGAGGCAAGCCGCTGGTGGCGCTCAATTGAGTGATGTAGTCTTCGGGGCTTTGTTGACTGTCTCCCATAGGGAGCGTCTCTTCGCGAAAGATGTCGGCAGCGTCGACGCACATCTTTGTGAGTTCATCGACGCTGAATTCGGCGAGGATATCGCGTATCTCCAGGGTTCTCTGGAGGTCTTTGCGGACCAGCCCGACGTTCGCCTGGCTGACCTCCGCGAGAGTTTCACCGCTACGGTAGTCTCGGACGATATTGACGTCCAAGCTTTTATAGGGCTGGCCCCAGCGGAGAATTGGGATATGTGGAATGGTCATGCTTTTTCCTCGGATGGTCTTTAATAGACGCCTTCAACAACCGCGGCGGCGTTGCGAGAAAACGGCCGCACTTCCGCGAATCCGTCCCAGGGGTAGAGATCACAGGGCTCTCTGCGAATGGCTTCGTCTCTCTCAAGAAAACGAGGCATGAAGAGCTCACGGGTCAGGGTCGTAAGCTCAACCCGTCCCCATTCCCCATAGTCCACAATTTTCTCGGTGTTGTCAGGATCGACAGCGCGGAGTACGGCTCTTGGTTGTGGAGAGTGATAGGTCACTGAGTATCCGTTTTCGGCGGAGACCGGACGACTGGCGGCCAGACCCATAAGCGTGTTGCCGTAGGTCGGGACCAGATGAGCCTTATTCTCTAGGACTTCTTCGACAAGGAAGCGCACCGTCTGAGGGCTCATCGTTGTTCCACCACAAAAGACGCCACGGATGCCGGCATCTGGGAGGGAAATACGTTCGTGGAGCACTTCGAGCAAGCGCGGCGTTGTAAACAGGACGCTCACTTTTCTATTGCGGAGCACGGTGAGGGCTTGGTCGATCACATGCCCCATGTATGCTTCGGCTTCCGCGGCGTCGCCACGCTTGATCACCTTTTTAACCCAACGAGGATCGAGGTCGACGAAGTAACACGCGCCGCCGCGATGGTTGGCGAGGTGCTCGATAGCGAGGCGCAGGCGGCGTGGACCCGTGGGTCCGACCATAAGCCAATAGCCGCCTCGGGGGAAGGCCTCGTTAGAGAGGGTGTCAGAGAAGACCTCGTAGTCGGTCTTGTAGTCGTCCCAACCAATACGTTGCTTGGGCATCCCTGTGGTTCCACCGGTTTCGAATATGGTGAAGGGCCGCCCCTCGTAGGCCTTGGGAATCCAAACTTCGTGAGGCAAGTAGCGCAGCCATGCGTCTCCATCAAAGTGGGGGAAACGCAGGATGTCGTCGAAGCCTTTAACATCTGTTAAGGGATTCCAGTCGGCTTTCTTCGCCCAATCAATCCAGAAGGGGGTTCCGGTCTCTGGAGAGAAGTGCCATTGGATGATATCGCGGACATGAGCGTCGAGTTTTTCTTTCGCTGCGGCGACAGTCTGCTCTAAATTCGGTGACATGTTCAAGCCTTACTCTCAGGGAAGAACTTCTTGACGGTTTCCTCGGATGGGGGAGTGGTCATGAGGGATACAACGATGAAGGCAACGGCGCTGGCGAGGAAGCAAAACGCGACCGGCATGACGCCGCCGAGAACCGTAAACTCCCCACCGAATCCAGACGCTGTGAAGAAGCCGCCCCAGACAATCATTGGGGCGATGATGGCGGCGAATGCGCCTGCCTTGGTGGCTCGCTTCCAGTAGAGCGACCCAAGCACAAGGGGGAACAATCCGCCGAAGCCACTGAAACACCAAACAGCGAGGTCAAAGACGTTTTGCGGGGCGATCAAGGAGAGCCCGTAGGTCAAACCAACAATCACGATCACGAAAATGCGAGCGATCCAGATGATTTGCTTGTCGTCATATTTGTCTTTCGCCGCTTTGTGAAGGACGATGTCGTTGGTGAACATTGTTCCGAGGCAGAGGAACTGAGAGTCGAGAGACGACATGATGGCCGCCAAGATACCCGCCGTCAGAAAGCCTGTTAGGACTGGGTCGTCGACGAGCCTGCGAACCATGATTCCCAGAACAGCGGCGACTTTACTAGGGGGCAAGGACGGCAGTATCCCTGAGGCCCAGACCCCAATGAGAACGCAGGGCACCCAAACAATCATAATGAACAGCGGGTGAGCTATGACGGTGAGACGGAAGGCCTTGGCGCTCTTCGCCGTGAGCCAGTGTTGAAAGAGGTGGGGGAACATTCCAACGCTTAGGGGAATGAACATGTAGGTCAGGAACATCTGCCAAGGCACTCCGTATTCCCTCTCGAAGGGAACGAGCTTGGCCTTCTTTGTCTCCTTG
>JARGOJ010000885.1 GCA_029210225.1 Planctomycetota bacterium | reverse complement strand
TGGTTTGCCCGTCTCTACAACCGAGTGGTTAGCCTTCCAACACGCGCTCTCCAGCGATTTGGCTCGCGCCGATATGGAGCGCTTTTACAACCTATCTCGCGCTCTGCTCGTGAAGAACGAGACCATCTTCGACCGCTTTGACCAAGCCTTCTCTGAGCACTTTCGCGGAGCCCTCGCACGCCCCGAAATTAAAGAAGAAATGATGCGTTGGCTCGCCAAAGATGTCCTGAAAGACATGTTTAGCAACGAAGAGCTGGCCGCCATGGATGCTATGGAGCTTGAAGAGCTCATGAAGCTCTTTGAGGAGCGCCTCAATGAACAGACGGAGGAGCATAACGGCGGGAATAAATGGGTTGGAACCGGGGGCAAGTCGGCCTTTGGCCATAGCGGGCAGGCTGACGCGCCTCCTGGAGTCCGAGTCGGTGGCATGGGCGGCTTAAAGCGGGCTATGAAAGTGGCGAGCAAGCGGCGCTTTCGAAATCTCCGGACAGATATCCAATTCAATGTGCGGCAAATGACCGTGGCCCTTCGAAAGCTGCGCCGTCTATCCCGAGAAGGACGCTTTGAAGAGCTGGATGTCGACGACACCATTCGAAAAACCTGTGACAACGCCGGCGATATCGAACTCGTCTTCCGACCCTCACGAAAGAACTCCCTGAAGTTGCTCCTGCTCTCGGATGTTGGGGGATCTATGGAGCCCTTTCGACGTCTCTGCGAGCGATTGTTCTCGGCGGCCCACAAGACCCATCACTTCAAGCGCTTTCGCAGCTTCTACTTCCATAACTGTATCTACGGCGAAGTTTACACCGACATGGCACGCCGCAAAGGCTTGGCCTTCGAGCGCATGATCAATGATTCAAGCGACGACGAATGTGTGATTATCATTGGCGACGCGGCCATGGCGCCGAGCGAGATGTTTATGCGCGGGGGCAACATTGAGTATTGGTCCCCCGACGAGCCTCCTGGCCAGGAATTTCTGACTCATCTGAAGAAGAAACTCCCCCGTGCCGTCTGGCTTAATCCCTTGCCTCGACGGGTTTGGAATCATCCAACCGTGGCCGCTGTTGGGGCTATTTTCCCTATGTATGAAATGACGATTGACGGCCTGGAACAAGCCATCGACTATCTCCGTCGCCGAGGAAAACGTCCATGACCGAAGACTCAACCCTGGCCTTTGGCACCGTGATTTCGGAAGCTCACAAAACCCTCGCGGTGGGGCGCTTGTCCGACGCCGCGGGACATCTCGCCGAAGCGCGCAAGCTGGCCTCCCATTGCATTGAGCATGCTCAAATCCTCGATACTTTTGGCGCTATTTTGGCCCAAAAGCGAGACTTCAAAGAGGCTTTGGAGCATCACCTGCAAGCCGCTCAAATTTGCCGGGATGCCATCGACGAGTGGGATGGGATGGTCCAGGCTCTGGCCCTGCCTCCGGAGAAAGAGACGCCCTCCAAGTTCCCCGTGTCCGAGGCCCGGTATCTCGCGAACGTCGGCGCTCTGGCTCAGATCTCAGACAAACCGGCGCTCGCGGAGCGCTCGTTGATTCGGGCCTATCATCTCTTGGAGTCCAACCCCGAGACCGCCACCGATCCACTCCTGGCCGAAGTCGCACACAACCTCGGCGTTTTCCTTATGAATGTTGGAAAGACAACCGAGAGCGTTCCGTTTTTAGAGAGCTCTCTCAAGCTCGATCAACAAGAGCTCGACCGCCAAAATTCTCCTCGGATGCGTCAGACTGTTCATGCGGGAATGCTTCGCTTATGCGCGGCGCTGCGCCGTGAGCAAAAGCCAGAGAGTCATGGGCGGGCCATGGAGATCGCCTATGATTCTCTGGAGCTGTCCGACGATATCAACGTCATTGCGAGGGCGTTAAGCTTGCTCGAACTTGGCTCTTTACACTTCGCGGCGGGGGACTTGCCCCTCGCCATGGAGAAGACCCGTGAAGCGATCGACAAGCTTGAAGCGCTCCCAGGGCATTTGAACAATGCGACAATAGCCATGCAGCTTGGTAAAGCGTACGTGGACCTGTCGATCTATGCTCGTCACCTTGGCCGCGGCGCGGCCGCTTTACAGAGCCTGAATCGTGCGGCTGAGCAGGCCAATGTCGCTCAAAGCCCCGCGTTGACCGCCATGAGTGCGCGAGAGCGAGCGCAACTCACATAGTGCTATGAAGTTCCCAGAGCCCTTTATCGAAGTGACCCTCGTCAAGCGCTACAAGCGTTTCCTCGCTGATGTCATCTGGCCCAATGGTCAAGAAATGACGGTCCATTGCCCGAACCCCGGGAGCATGATGGGGCTGGCTGAACCGGGGATGACGGTCTATCTCTCAGATTCTCACAACCCCAAGCGAAAATTGCGTTTCACCTTAGAGGCGGTTCAAATCGGCCATGATTTGGTCTTGGTGAACACTTCCCGGCCCAACCATATTGTTCAGGAAGCCCTAGAAAACAAGTTAATCCCAGAGCTGAGCGGCTTCCCCAAGATCCGCCCTGAGGTCAATTACGGAGAAGAGAAGAGCCGCATCGACTTTCTACTTCAGGATGAATCTCAATCTTGCTGGGTTGAGATTAAGGGGGTCACTTTGGCCGAGGCCGAGGTTGGCTATTTCCCCGACTCTGTGACAAAGCGCGGCACCAAGCATCTCCGAGAGCTCGGACGCATCGCTCGTCAGGGGAGTGATAGGGCGGTTCTGCTCTACTTAGTGTGTCGCCCAGACGTCAAAGTTGTTCGCCCCGCGGCGCAAATCGATCCGGACTATGCTCGGGCGCTTCGATCCGCGAAGCGAGCTGGGGTCGAGATTCTGGCCTATAAAATCGCGATCAGCGCCGAAGAAGTCTATGTCGGTGAGGCTTGCCCAGTGCAGCTTCACAGCAAAGATTTAGGACCTCTCAAATCATGACTAAGATGCTCAAATTGGGAATTGATGGCTCGGCTATGGTGGTGCCGAATCCGACAGGGGTAGCCCTCGCGATCAAGAGAAGCTGTGAGGCCTTGGCGGCGTTGGACGGCGTCGACCTTAGGATTTACTATCGCCTCTCACGATTGAAAAAACGGCGCTGGATGCCTGAATTAACGGGAGTTGAGCGTTCTTATTTTGTTGGGCCCCTGATCCGTCGCCATGGTATCGACCTCTTTCATGGTCCAGATACCCGTTTGCCGAATCGCTTGCCTCCAGGCGTTCCCGGGGTGACGACCATTCATGATTTCTCAGCGCTCCAGACCGATAAGTTCAGCAAGCCGTCCTTTCGCGAAACTCGCATGAAGCACTATAGAGAGGCTGTCGCACGCTCTGACCTTATTCTCGTTTACACTCAGGCCATCGGCGATGAACTCTGTGAGCGCTTTCAATACCCCTCAGAGAAGGTCTGTGTTGTTCCCTTAGCTCCAGCGATTGAGACTCCCCGTGAGGACGCACGATCAAGAGCGCGAGAGCTCACTGGTCCAGGGCCTTATGTTCTTGTCCTCGGGGAGATATCCGTGCGGAAGAACACGGCCTTTGCGATTCAGGCGTTTTTAGCTGCTAGGGAGAGTTCCAAAGAGCTGGAAGGGCTGAGGCTCTTGCTCGCGGGGCGTCCGGGTTATGGCTCGGAAGAGGCCGAAGCGCTGATCTCTCAGAATCCAGAAGCGGTGAAGAAGCTTGGCTATGTCGAGAGAGATGTCTTGCCTGCCTTGCTAGCGCAGGCGCAGATCTTGTTTTTCCCAACCCGCTACGAGGGTTTCGGGCTCCCGGTTGTTGAAGCCATGAGCCTCGGTGTTCCGGTGATTGCGGGGGCTTGTGGGGCGGTGAAAGAAGTGGCGGCGGGGGCAGCCAGGCTCGTCTCTCCTTCGGATATCGCGGAAGCCAGCCAGGCACTTATCGACTTGGCGAGCAGCGAAGAAACACGCGAGCATTATCGAGGAGCGGGCTTGAAAAGGGCTGCTGAGTTGACCTGGGAGAACACGGCCAAAGCCTTACTTGCTGCCTATCAACGGGTGATCTAGTGCTCGACTTTGGGGATGCGGTCGGAGCGACGCCGGGAGGTGACTTCGAGGCGCTTGACGAAGTCTTCTGGGAAACCGCCAGCGAGGC
>JARGOJ010000884.1 GCA_029210225.1 Planctomycetota bacterium | reverse complement strand
GCGACTTCGATTTCTCCCACGTTTTCTCTAAGTGAGGGATCGATCCACTCCAGGCCCAAAAAGGCAAAGACGTCCTCTTCGGTTTCGAACTTTGCATCTGGTGGGCTTTTGTCTTCGAGGGGGGTGAGATCATATTCGTTGAGGGAGAAGCCGTGATCTCGGGCGATGCGGCGCATCTCCACATTGTGTTCCTTGGAGCCGGTAAAATACATGAGGGCGAAAGGGAAGGCGGCGCTCTCGACGACCCGCACGTCGACGGCGATTCCGCTCTTCAGGTTGACGCTGGTTTTCGTTTCCCCCTTACCAATGACATCCCTGACGATTTCAAGGCCGACGACGGCATCCATGATGGGTCCGGCGTCACTGGATTCGACGAGGATATCAAGGTCTTTGACGGTTTCCCGGCCGCGCCTCAGGCTGCCTGCGACTTCGACTCGGCCAACCTGAGGGAGACCTTTGAGAAATTCAACGAGGTCGTCGGCGATGCTTCGGGCGAAGGGGAAGAGATGGCGACCTTGGGATGCGCTGAGGTGTTTTATGCCCTCTAAAATTTTCGCCTGAGTTTTTTTTCCAAAGCCTTTTAACTCCACGAGCCTGTTCTCATTGCAGGCGTAAGACAGCTCGGCGAGGCTAGTGATTTCAAGCTCTTGCCAGAGGGCACGGACTTTCTTGGGGCCGATTCCTGGGAGCCTGAGTATGTCAAAGAGCCCTGCAGGGATCTTCTCTTGAAGATCGGTTAAGACGGTGGCTGTTCCGGTGTCTGCGAGCTCTTTGAGGAGCTTGGCGATGGAGGCGCCGATGCCTTTTAGGCCTTTTAATTTGTCGTCTTTGGCGAGTTGGACGATGTCTTCGGTGGCGGATTGCACGGTGCGGGCGGCGTTGTTGTAGGCGCGGACTTTGAAGGTGTTGGCGCCATCAAGTTGGAGAAGGGTGCCTATTGTTTCAAGGGTTTCCGCGAGTGCGATATTGTCCATGGAATCTGCCTTTGGCCTTGCTTGGCCCGTTTTATGGGAATGGACCCGAATGATAACGGGTTTCCTGATGAAAACTTCCTTGGGGAAGTCTTTCAAGAGTCAGTCCCATGCATTCCAAAGAAGCGATCTCATTGCTATCATGCTGCCCCGCAAAAGATGGGGGCTCCTACACTATGTTCCGAAAAATCTTAATTGCGAATCGCGGCGAAGTTGTCGAACGCGTTCGTAGGACTGCGAAAGATCTTGGGATCGAAGCGGTCGTTGTTTACTCAACTGGCGACAAATCAGCGCCTTATGTTGAGGATAGTCCGTCGGTTTGTATCGGTCCGGCTCGAAGTAGCGATAGCTATCTTCAAGGCGAGACAATCGTGCAAGCCGCTCGCCAGAACGGTTGCGCGGCGATTCATCCGGGATGGGGTTTTCTCTCTGAAAAATCCGAATTCGCGGCGCTTTGCGAGCAACACGGCGTGACTTTCATAGGTCCCCCTCCCGATGTCATGGACCTTATGGGTCAAAAGACACCGGCGAAACGTCGAATGGCTGAGCTTGGGGTCGGTGGTGTGCCAGGGAGCGATGGTCTCCTGGACTCAGCGGACGAAGCCTTAGAGGTCGCGGCGAAGATCGGTTACCCGATCATGCTCAAGGCAGAGTCGGGCGGCGGCGGACGGGGCATGCGCGTTTGCCGGAAAGAAGAGGATGTCCGCGGCGCGGTCGCTGAGGCGTCTCGTGAAGCGGCCGCAGCCTTTGCCGATCCACGCTTATACTTAGAGAAGTATGTTGAGGGTGGGCGTCATATCGAAATTCAGGTCATGGTCGATCGCTATGGCACGGCGGTGACCCTTGGTGAGCGCGAATGCAGTGTGCAACGCAAGCATCAGAAGCTCATCGAAGAAGCTCCTTCACCGGCGCTGAGCCCTGGGAAGCGGGCGGAGATCGAAGCGCGAGTCGCGAAAGCTTGTTCGACCCTTGGATATCGAGGCGCGGGAACTGTGGAGTTCCTTCGTGCAGAGAACGGCGACCTCTATTTTATTGAGATGAACACTCGCCTCCAAGTCGAGCATCCGATTACAGAGATGATCACTGGGGTCGACCTCGTGAAGCAGCAGCTTCGGGTCGCGGCCGGGGAGAGCTTGGATCCGGACTTGGGCAAGACTCGGACGGGGCATGCGATTGAGTGTCGCATCAACGCAGAGGATCCTGAACAGGGCTTTAAGCCGAGCCCTGGCACTATCACAAAGCTGGTCTTTCCGGAGGGGGATGGGGTTCGCGTCGACACCCACATCCGTGAGGGCTATGTGATTCCTCCTTACTACGATTCCCTGATCGCCAAGGTCATTGTCCACGCTGACGACCGTCCGGCGGCGATTGAGAAGATGATCAAAGCTCTGGATGACCTTGTGGTTGAGGGCGTCGCGACGACGAAGGACTTCCAGAAAGAGGTTCTTCAGAGCGAGGCGTTCCGAAGTGGCGCCTACGACACAACTCTCGTCGAGCAATTGCAGAAATAGGGGTTTTCTTGTGGCACGTGTACCTTTAGTTCCCGTCGGGAAAGCTCGCGATGATTTCCTCGCGGATCGTGATTTTGAAGTGAATCGCGAGGCCATGGCTAGGCGTGAAGCTGTGCTCGGAGAGAAGCGCGCAGCGGTGAGAGCCGGTTGGGGTAAGAAGTATCAAGACCGCGTTCACAAGAAGGGGAAGTTGACGGCTTGGGAACGGATTGATCGCCTCAAGGACGCCGACAGCCCTATCTTGCCTGTCGGTTCCATGGTGAACGAGGGTCTTGAGTTTGGCGAACGGGCCCTCAAGTGTCCTGGGGCCGGTGTGATCACGGTCTTTATCAAGGTTCATCGGCGCTGGAGCATGGTCATTGCGAACGACAACACCGTCGCTAGTGGTTCCTGGTGGCCTAAGACACCAGAGAAGATCGAGCGCGCTCAAAACATGGCGCTTCGCTTGAAGATTCCCGTTCTCTACCTCGTCGACTGTTCTGGGCTTTTTCGTCCCGAGCAGAGTCGAAGTTTTCCTGGGCTCTATGGCGCTGGCCACATCTTCCAGCGTAACAGCGTGTTGAGTGCTTCAGGGGTTCCGCAAATCGCTGGGGTCTTTGGCGATTGCATCGCTGGTGGTGGCTATATGCCGATCATCTCCGACCGCGTCTTTATGACGGAGCAGGCTTACATGGTGATCGCGGGGGCCGCGTTGATCAAAGGAGCCAAGAGTCAGAAGATCACCAGTTTGGATATTGGTGGTCCGGAGGTTCATGTTCACCAGAGCGGATGCGCCGACGAGCGCGTTCCCGATGATGAGCATTGCATTAGGCGCATCCGGGAAGAGGTCGAGAAATTGCCGGGGACGGCGATCGATTATTACCGAGGTCAAAGTCAGGCCGCGGCGCCGAACTTCCCCGCGGAAGAGCTTGCGGGCTTGTTTCCAGCGGATCACAGGCATGTTTATCCCATCGAGGAAGTGATCGCACGCTTGGTCGACCGCTCTATGTTTTGGGAGAGCTTCCCAGACAAGGGTCGCGAGGTCATCTGCGGTGTTGGATTGGTCTCCGGCTTGCCAGTCGGTTTTCTTGGCAATCGCCAGGGCCTCATGCCCGACCCAGATGACGCAAGCGGCAAAGGCGTGAAGCCTATGGGCATCCTCTATCGTGAGGGGATCGCCAAACTCTCAGCATTCAGTCGCGCCTGCGACGACGACGGCATTCCTGTGGTTTGGCTGCAGGATATCGCGGGCTTTGATGTCGGCGCTCAGGCCGAGATTCATGGTTTGCTTGGATATGGTTCGTCGTTGATTTATGGAAACTCAACGCGGCAGACACCGTTCATGACGGTCTTACTTCGCAAGGCGAGCGGCGCCGGTTATTACGCGATGTCTGGCATGCCCTATGATCCTGTTATTCAACTCTCAACGCCGATTACTCGTCTCAGTGTTATGGAGGGGCGGACTCTTGCGATCGCGACCTACAACACACGCTTGGACGACAACTTCGAGATCACGACTGATGATCCTGAGGAGCGGAAGCAAATCGAAGAGGGTATGAAAGCGGTTGAGGCGCGCATTGAGGCGGATATGGATCCCTATGTGAGCGCGAGGC
>JARGOJ010000883.1:657-4086 GCA_029210225.1 Planctomycetota bacterium | reverse complement strand
CACTTCGCTATGACTGAAATAGCCTTGCCCCGGCTCCCCCATAACAGAGATATTGCGAACGATCTCAAGCCCCGGAGTGTCCATGGGAACAATGATCTGGCTGGCCCGCATATGAGGCTTGTCCGACTCTGGGTCTGTCACCGCCATCACAATTGTGAAGTTCGCCCCATCCGCCGAGCTGGTAAACCACTTGTGTCCGTTAATCACATAATCGTCGCCGTCCTTCACCGCCGTAGTCCCCATCCAGGTCGGGTTTGAACCAGGGAATTCGGGCTCGGTCATGGCGAAGCAACTGCGAATCTTGCCCTCAGTCAAAGGCTTCAGCCAGCGCTCTTTTTGCTCGTCGCTGCCGTGGTCGATGAGGATCTCCATGTTCCCCGCATCCGGAGCCTGGGAGTTAAAGGCGAAGTGCCCGAGGGGTGACCGCCCGAGTTCTTCGCTCACATGAGCCAAATCCATAAGCTCCAGACCCATACCTCCCCACTCCTTAGGAAGGGTCGGCGACCAGAGCCCCTGACCTTTTAGATCTTCTCTCGCCTTCTCCATAGCGACCCCCAGCTCTTCGTGCTTCTTGAGAAGGAGAAGGGGCTCCAGGGGGATGAGGCGCTCGTCGACGAATTGGCGAATCTTCGCTCGAAGCGCCACGGTGCTCTCGGGAATCTGAAAATCCATAACTTAGCCTTTTGGCAAACTTGCCTTCAAATGCTGCTGAGACCAAGCATAGGCCCCAAGTGAAAAAGCGATGGCGACGTTTAATGACTCGGCCTCACCACTCCCCTCGATCGTGACTTCTAAAATGTCATTCGGAAATTTAGCGATAAGCGCGAGCTGCTCCGGAACAAAGCCCTGGCCTTCTTCGCCTAGAAAGAACGCGCACTTCTCCGGCAGCCTCACTGTCCCGAGGGACTCTCCCCCGGAGGCGACTAAAAACACGGGGGTATAGCCTTGCTCAAAGCACGCGTGAAGCGCTTCCTCAAACGAGCCCAGGAATGCTGGCGGAGAACGGAGCAGAGCCCCAATGGACGCTCGCAGGACCTTCGGGGACCAGGGGTCGGTGGTCCCGATGGTCGTCGCTAATCCTCTGAGCCCAAAGAACCACGCTGTTCTCATAATGGTGCCCAGATTGCCCGGATCTTGGACTCCACAAGCCACAACAAAGGCCGAGGACTGCGTCTTTTTGGGAGCCAGATCAGTGAAGTCTCGGGTCGGGACGGTCACAACGGCGAGGACGTCGGGAGGAGACTCTAGAGGACAAAGGGTGTTGTAGATGGGTGACTCAACAATGTGGATGGGAACTGTTGTTTCAAAAGTGAGGGTCGCGCCTTCTTTAAGGAAGATTTCGCGAAACTCCAAGCCGTCGGCCAGAGCATCAGCGATGATTTTCGACCCCAGCAGAACAGTTTGCCCCGTTTTTTTTCGAGTTTTGCGCCGAAACAGGCGCCTCAAATCTTTCAACCGGGCATTGCTCTTTGAGCGAATCACCGGCCTTTCTGGGATTGAATTCACAGATAGCCTTCCTAGCCAACGGGCCACATTCTAGACAAAAAGTTGGGGAAAGTTGTCAGGTGAGCGGTGAAGAAGCCATCTTTTTGGGCTCCGTGTTAGACTGTCTTTTTCAGCCCGTCGTTTTACACGAGGAAGTAAACACTGTGGGTCAGAAGGTCCTCTTCGCAACTGGTCTCCATGGCGACTATCGTCTGTTTCGTGAGCTCTTGGTCGCTATCGAAACCGAGGCGCCCGACGTCACTATTTTGGGAGGAGATGTCTTTCCAAAGGTGGAGCGGAGCTTAACAGCGGCGATCAAAGCTCAAGAAGAATTCTTAGAAGAGACCTTCATTCCTTTCTTTGAAGACACCCTCGGCCGCAGCAAGTGCCTCCTCGTCTTCCACCCCGGCAACAACGACTTGAAGAATCCGACGCTCAAGCGTCTGCGAACTTGGTCTCGGGGGCGAAAAGGTCGAGTTGTTATCGCCGACGATGGCCTCTTCAACAATGTCCTGGACTTGCCATTGCTTTCTTACCCTTACATCCCTCCCACCCCAAGCGCGGTGAAAGATTGGGAGAAATGGGACGACGAAGAGAGCAAGACCATTCCGAGTAACTTCTTCAAAGGGTTTATGTCGAACAAAGGCAGCGCGATGGAGATGGCCCCGGTCATCCTCTCTCCGGACGATGACTTCAATACGATTCGTGGTGACCTCGAAGTGCGGGCTCATGCTGTGAAAGACATCGACTTTGTTTTTCTTGCTCAAGGGCCACCGGCCGAGACTCCTTTAGATCTCATCGATAACGAAACCCATGTTGGCAGCAAGGCGCTCCGTGAATTCATTCTGAGCACTGAGCCAAAGGTTTCACTTCACGGCCACGCCCATCGCTCTCCAAGCCTCTCCGGCGGATTCTTCTTAATGCTGGGCAAAACCTACGCAATCAATCCTGGTCAGGCCGCTCCTGATTCAGACGATCCGCTCCACTATGTAACCTTCGAGTTGGACTGCTTACTCCCAACACTCAAACACAGTGTTTACGGCAAGGCCCTCTAACGAAGCGCTGCCACAGTCTGCATATTTATTAAAAGCTGTTTATTGGTGGTGAAACGGGCGCGTTTAGCGTCCTCGCGTCAATCTGTGAGCGAGGCCTCGGTCGAGTCCGGCGCTGACGATTGTTTTACCTGTTGATTCAAAGTCGTAGTCGAGGCGGACGACGGAGAAGCTCCAGCGTTTTGTGTCGAAGACACCGAAAGAGGTCTTGGGGCACTTATCGCGTGGTTGTCCAAGACTACCGGGATTGATGAGGTAGGTCTTATCGCGGTTGAGCTTGATGGTCTTGCTCTCTTGGAATTTAGACTCGACCTTGCCATCACCGATGACCATTGGGAAGTGACTGTGTCCGAAGAAGCAAACCGGCAATCCGGGGTAATCCTCGTTCATCTTCTTGAATGAGCCCTTGATGGTCTCATTCGTGACGATGTACTCGTCCGGATCGCGGGGCGAGCCGTGAGTGAGGAGGAATAGGTCTTCGTAAACGGTGAAGTCTTCGAGGGAACCGATCCATTTGATGTATTGGGGAGTCAGCTGATCGCGGGTCCAATCGATGACCTTCAGCTTCTCTTCGCGGACGCCTTTGGGTTTAAACCCAAGGACATAGCGATCATGATTACCCTTGATGCTCACCTTGCAGCGAGAATGGGTCAGGTAAGTCACTTCGACAGGGTTTGCGTTATAACCAACAATATCTCCAAGACAAATAATGGAATCAATGTCTTCGTCCTGAAAGTATTTCAAGACGACCTTCATCGCTTCTAAATTTGAATGGAGATCAGAGATAACACCGATTTTTCCGTTGTTGGCCACCTAAGTCCTGCCTTATTTAACACTGATCCATATAAGGGTATTGGAGTCGCGCCGTTTCAAAAAAGCGCTTGATCGCCGC